>JALZEG010000146.1 GCA_030862185.1 Actinomycetota bacterium | reverse complement strand
CTGGAGGCCGCGCACGAAGCGCGGGTCCTGCGCGTGCGGCGCGGCCTCGCGCAGCAGCAGCCACATCGCGAGCGGCGTGAACGACGCGCCCGAGATCATCAGCAGGTGCGTCGGCCCCCACATCGTGACGTCGATCCCGTAGTGCGCGTGCCACAGCTCGTCCAGCGGGAACCCGGTGATGGCGCCGAGGCCCAGCACGCCGAGTGCCCCCGCTCCGTACGGGATCCGCAGCGAACGCCACGACCATCCCGTCTCGGCGCGCGTCACGGTGGCGAACAGGATCGCCGTCGCGGCCGCCGCGACGATCGCGCCCAGCCCGACGAGGATCATCGTGTGCGACGGCGTGAACAGGAACTCGTCGCGCCCGAGGTCGATGTGCCACGCGACGTCCCACAGGAAGCCGATGACCGCGACGAGCAGCGCCCACGTCGCGACGCCGAACCCCGCGGCCGCCCACGACGGGAGGCCCGTCACGCGTTCGAGAGACGAGCCGATCCGCAGGACGGTCCGGGAGACGAAGCTGCCGCCGGCGCGCGTGCCGGTCGCGAACAGCCACGCGACGATCGCGACGAAAGCGACGGCTGGAACGCCGAGGTACAGCCAGTCCGTGCCGAACGTCGCGAACCCGACCTCGTTGCCGTGCGCGGCGATCACGCGGCTCGCCCCCGCACGGTCCCGACCGTTAGGTCGCCGTGCTCGTACGCCGGCTTGATCCCGGGCGCCAGCCGGTGGCGCGTGAGCTCCGACGACGGGAAGACCTGCGGGAGCTCGGAACGCCCGGGGATCGGGTCCGCGATCAGCTTCTCCTTGACCATCGAGTTGTACTGCCAGCTCGCGAACTCGGGCGTGTTGAAGTTCATCACGACCTCGTAGCCCCACTCGCGCGCCCACCTCGCGACGCCCGGAAGACGCGAGTGCTCCGGCGCGTAGCACTCCACCGTCACGCCGTTCTCCGACGACGTCAGGATGCCTCGGGAGGTGTTCACGACCAGCGTGTGGTTGCCGAGCGTGTGTCCCGGCGTCCGCAGCAGCGCCACGCCCGGCCCGAGCAGCACGTCGCCTTCCACGACCAGCAGCGCGTCCTCGTTCAGGTCGCCGTACGTCCAGCTCTGGTGGAAGCGCGCCTGGAACGTGTGCACGTCGCGCACGTGCTCCAGCTCGGCCGGCTGCACGACCAGCCGCGCGTTCGGGAACGTCGCCGGGACGGGACCGTCGTCGTAGCCGAGGTCGGGCGCCGGCGCGGTCGTCCCGATCAGCCGTCGTATGTCCTGCGTGTGCAGATGGTCGAACGACAGGTAGTCGACGTCCGCGGGCGTGAGCCCGAGTTGCGCGAGGTGCTCGTCGACGTGCGCGTGCCGGCCGAAGAACGTCTCGAGCGCGCGCTCGCGCTGCATGGGAAGGCGCTCGATCGACCGCTTGAGGAACGGCGTGTCTATGCCCAGCTCGTAGTCGGAGGGCTCCGCGAGCAGCGTCTTGGTCCGGCCCCCTTCCTCCCACTGCGCGACGAACATGCGGTTGGTCATCCACACGTAGGGGACCGGGACGTTGCACGCTTCCCACAGAGCGAACCGCCGCGGGTACGGCAGCGTCACCAGCGAGCGCGCCGCGAAGAAGTCGACGGCGCCGGTCGAGCGGAACCACTCGCGGAACTCCGGCGCCTGCTCCCGGATCGACCGCAGCTGCTCCGCCGGCGTCGTGACGAGGTCCGGCGCCTCGAAGTGGTCGATCGGGGTCAGCCCCGGCTTCGTCAGTGTCTTCGCCATGCCTCCGCTCCCTCTACCCGGCCGTCATGGATCTATGTTACACCGTTTGATGTTACGCTAAACCGCGTAAGATTCCTCCCGTGGAAGACGCGCCGATGACGATCGAGGAGCTCGCCCACCGCACGGGCATGACCGTGCGGAACATCCGGGCCCACCAGACCCGCGGGCTCCTCCCGGCCCCCGTCGTCCGTGCCCGCACCGGCTACTACGGCCCCGAGCACATCGCCCGGCTGGAGCTCATCAAGGAGATGCAGGCGGCCGGCTTCAACCTCACCGCCATCGGCCACGTCCTCGAGATGGCGCCGGCGGGGTCGGGCGAGGAGCTGCTGCGACTCGAGCGGATGCTGATGGCGCCGTGGGAGGAAGAGGCGCCAGAGGTCGTGTCGGCCGACGACCTGGCAGAGCGGTTCGGGGCGATCGACCCCGCGACGTTGAGGCGTGCGATCGCGCTCGGCGTGCTGCGGGAGCTCGGCGACGGGACGTTCGAGGTCGCGAGCCCGGCGCTGCTGCAGGCGGGCGAGGAGGTCGTGTCGCTCGGGATCCCGCTCGACCACGCGCTTGCGGTCGTCGAGAAAGTGCAGCGGCACGCGAAAGGGGTGGCCCGCGAGTTCGTGCGGCTGTTCGTGCAGGACGTGTGGCGTCCCTTCAAGGAGGCGGGACTGCCCGAGGAGCGGCTTCCGGAGGTCCGCAAGTCGCTGGAGAAGCTCCGCTCGCTCGCGTCGGACGTGGTGTTGAGCACGTTCCGGCTGACGATGGCGGCCGAGACGGAGACCGCGTTCGGCAAGGAGATGGAGAGGCCGCTCGCGCGGCGCCGGAGGCGAGCCTCGTGACGCGCACGGCGCCGCAGCTCGGAGAGCTCGAGGCCGCGCTGCTCGAACGGCTGGCGGATCCGGTCGACGTCGGATCGCGCAAGCGGGCCTCGGTCGCGCTCGACGTAGGCGCAGGCGACGGGTGGACGTTCCACGCCGACCGCGGCGAGCTGATGCTGGCGCACGGCGCCGCCGCCGACGCGGACGCGCGCATCGTGACCGACGCGCGCACGATGGTCCGGATACTGCGGGCCGAAGGCTCGGGAGTCGAGGCGTTCGTCAACGGCGACCTCCGCGTCCGCGGTGATCTCGCGCTGACGCTGCGCTTGAGCGGGACGCTTCCGGGCGGGGACGCGCCGGTGCGCTTTCCCCGCGGGCGCGAGGCCGCGGCGGGCGGCGGGACGTTCTACCTCGAAGCCGGCTCGGGGCCGGTCGTGATCCTGTTGCACGGCCTCGGCGCGACCAACGCGTCGATGTTGACGACTCTGTGGGACCTCGCGCAGGACCACCGCGTGATCGCGCCGGACCTGCCGGGTTTCGGCGACTCCGCGAAGCCGCTGCGTTCGTATGACGCGCCGTTCTACGGACGGTGGGTGATCGACCTCCTGGACGAGCTCGGGATCGAGCGGGCGCACTTCGTCGGCAACTCGCTGGGGGGCCGCGTCGCGATCGAGGCCGCGCTGCAGGCGCCCGACCGCGCCGGCCGGCTCGCGCTCCTCACGCCGTCGCCCGCGTTCATCCGCAGGCGCGAGCTCGCCCAGGTCGTGAAGTGGCTTCGTCCGGAGCTTGCGCTCGTCCCGTTGCCGATGTCGCACCGCCGTGTCGTCGGGTCGATCAAGGCGCTGTTCGCGCGGCCCCACCGGCTCCCCGACCAGTGGTACGAGGCCGCCGCGGACGAGTTCCTGCGAGTGTTCTCGTCCCCGCGCGGCCGCATCGCGTTCTTCTCCGCGGCCCGGCAGATCTATCTCGAGGAGCCGTACGGCGACCGCGGGTTCTGGGACCGGCTGCGGAGCCTCGCGCGGCCCGCGCTGTTCGTGTGGGGGGCGCGCGACTGGCTCGTGCCGCCGGGCTTCGCGCGCCACGTCGAGAAGGCCGTGCCCGACGCGACGTCGATCGTGCTCGACGACTGCGGCCACGTCCCTCAGTTCGAGCTGCCCGACCGGACGCATCGGGAGGTACGGGAGTTCCTAGCGGCGTGAGCGCGATCGAGGCCGAGCGCAAGACGCTGATCCCCGGCGCGGCCGCGGAGCTCGACGCGCGCGACCCCGAGTTCATCCGTTACCAGCTGCCGGGGATGTGGCTGTTCACGACGCTGTACTTCAGAGCCGAGGTCGCGGGATTCGACCGCGTGCCCGAAGGGCCGGTGCTGTTCGTCGGCAACCACTCCGGCGGGAACATGACGCCGGACAGCATGGTGTTCATGCTCGCGTTCAACACCTACTTCGGCGTCGAGCGTCCGGTGTACGCGCTCGCACACTCACTCGTCACGTCGTGGCCGCTGCTGGGTCGCTTCGCGAAGAGGTGGGGGATCGTCACGGCAGGGCCGCCGGTGGCGACGGCGGCCCTCGAGCGCGGCGCGTCCGTCCTCGTCTATCCCGGCGGCGACGTCGAGACGCACCGGCCGTGGACGGCGCGTCACGAGATCCGCTTCGACGGCCGCAAGGGATTCCTCAGAATCGCGCGCGACGCGGGGGTGCCGATCGTGCCGGTGGTGTCGGTCGGAGGACAGGACACGTACCTGCCGTTGACCGACGGGCGGCGGATCGCGCAGCTGCTGCGTCTCGACAGGATCGCGCGGCTGAAGGTCCTGCCGGTGTCGCTCGCGCTGCCGTGGGGGCTCAACGTCGGCGACTTCCTCGGGCACCTCCCGCTGCCGGCGAAGATCAGGATGGAGGTTCTCGAGCCGATCGACGTCGTCGCGCGCTTCGGCGACGCGGGCGGCTCCGACGAGGCGTACGACTACGTCGTGGCGCGCATGCAGGAGAGCCTGACGGCGCTGGCGGCCGGCCGCGTCCTGCCCCCGTTGCTGTGAAGGGGATCCGCAAGAGCATCGTCGTCGAGGCGCCGCGGGGCGACGTCTTCGACCTCGTCGACGACCCCGCCCGCTACCGGGAGTTCTTCGCCGGCATCACGAAGTGGGAGCCGAGGTCGAAGAGGCTCCGGGGGGTCGGCGCGCGGTACCGCGTGCTGATGCAGGTCGGCTCGATCGAGGCGGGCGGGACCGTGCGGGTCACGGCGCGCCGGGTGAACCGGTCGATCGAGTGGACGTGGGAGCAGGGGATCCACCAGTCGGGACGCTGGTCGCTGCGCGAGGGGCCCGGCGGCACCGAGCTGACGCTCGACGTCCGCTACGACCTGAGCGGCGGCCTGCTGGGCCGCCTGGTCGAGCACGTGACCGGTCGCATAGTCGAGCGCAACCTGTGGGCGACGCTGCTGGCCGCGCGCCGGTTGCTGGAGGCCGAGGGGGCCCAGGAGGAGAGCGGCCGCCGGTCTCGAACCAAGACGTAGAGGCATCGCGCTGCGCGGGAGGTTTTCCATGGGCCGGAAGGTGTTCACCGCTCTGCTCGTCGTGTCGCTGGCCGGCGGGATCGCTCCCGCTGCCGAGGCGAAGAAGAAGGCTCGGCCCCGTCCGCTCACGTACTACATGAACTGGGTCGGCGACTGCTCGGGAAGCGGGTTGCTCGCGGTGAAGTTCGTGGCCAATCCCGACGACTGCGCGCTCTTCTTCCCTGGACTCGCCTCCGAGCACGTGTTCGTCGGTCCCGCCGCGAGCCCGTTCAGGCTCGACGCGTCGCGGGAGGTGGCCGTCGACTTCGAGCTCACGCACGTCGCACAGGTCGCCGCCGAGTTCGAGGTCGAGCTGACGGCGGTGGTCGGCGGAGACACGAAGACGGTTGCGACGGGAACCCAGACGATCCTCGCCGCGAGCGTCGGCCGGACGCCCGTCCACTACGACCTCGAGCCCGACAAGGCTCTCGACGGCAAGACCCTCGAGGGGCTGTCGCTCACCGTGTCGTGGACGAGCGGAGTGAGCTACTCGTCGATAGACCTGCAGAACGGCAGCGGCGCCGTAGTCCTCGGGACCATCAGGTGAGGCCGTAGCCGCCGGGCGCCTACTCGGTGCCGGGCATGAAGCACTGCGGAAAGATCTCGGGGATGTTGTGGATGCGCGTGAGGGGCTACCGCCGGCGCCGCCCCAGGACCAGCCTGAGCGTCAGGAAGACGAGCACCCCCGCCGCGAGACGGTTCACGTCGATCGCCGGCTGCCAGGTGACGGTGTCGCCGCGGATGACGTACGCCCCGGCGGGCCGGGCCGCGATCCCGAAGCCCGTCCCGAACCCGCGCTGTGACCCTGCGTCGCCGGGTTCCTCGCCGCCTCCGCCCCCGCCGCCGCCGGCCACGCTGGCAGCCGGGATGACGGTGACGCCGTCCTTGTCGACCGGCTCGCCGAACACCTTCCGGACGGTGATGGAATCGCGCACTCCGTCGAGCGTCTCCTTGACCGTCGTGTCCATCGCTCACCTCCTATTTTCGGGTCGTTACGCCCATCTTCTCGAACGCCGTCAGTAGATCGTCCAACAAGCTTTCTCGATCGAGCAGGATGCGGAACCCCTCCGAGATCACCCACGCCGTTCCCGCGTCGACGGGGTCCGTCTGCGCCCATGCAGGTGACGCGACGGCGAACTCGACCTCCGGCCACTGCTCGTACCGGACTCGCAGCGACGTGACGGCACCCCATCTCTCGACCGCGATCGACTTCACGCTCCCGAGCTCGTGGACCCACTCCTGGTTCGTCACATACGAACGTCGGGCACGCGTCACGATCACGAGGTCGACGTCGGAGTCGGGGCGGGCGTCGCCTCGTGCCCGCGAACCCACGAGGGCCGCGGCGAGCACGTCGCCCCTCTTCTCGACCCAGCGCGTGAAGCGTTCGACGAAGTCCTCCGCGCGGCTCATGGCGCGTCTCTAACATCTCTGTGCCGTGTCGGGCGGGGCCACGCGGGGAGGTCTGGCCGTTCGAGGCCCCTCGCGGCCGGCGCGCAGGAGCCGGGGTTGCGCACGGCGAACTCGGTCGAAGACGGGATGTCTATGCTCTCGGGCCTGGGAGGACGAAGTGGTCTCGAATCGCCGGCTGTGTCTCT
>JALZEG010000139.1 GCA_030862185.1 Actinomycetota bacterium | reverse complement strand
CTCTCGCGGCCCGCGACGCCGCCGACGCGGGCCGCGACGCCTCGCCGCTGGCGCGCGCGGCCGACGCGCACGAGATCGACACGACCGGCCTGACGCTGGACGAGGTCGTCGAGCGCGTCTGCAGGCTCGTGGGGGAGCGCGATGCCTGACCCCGCGCGAGCGATCGAGCGCGGCCTCCCGCTCGTCGCCGTCGTCGGCCGTCCCAACGTCGGCAAGTCGTCGCTGGTGAACCGCGTCCTCGGCCGGCGGGAGGCGATCGTCGAGGAGACACCCGGCGTCACGCGAGACCGCAGGTCGTTCGTCGCGGAGTGGGCGGGGCACCGGTTCGAGATCGTCGACACGGGCGGCCTCGAGCCGGGGGCGAAGGGCCTCGACGCGCGCGTCGCCGAGCAGGCCGAGGTCGCGATGGAGGCGGCCGACGTCGTGGTCCTCGTGGTCGACGCAACCGCAGGAGTGCTCGAGGACGACGCGATCGTCGCGGCCAAGCTGCGCCGCTGGACCAAGCCCGTCCTCGTCGTCGCGAACAAGGTCGACGACCCGCGCGACGAGCCGGCCGCCGCGGAGCTCTTCAAGCTCGGTCTCGGGACGCCGCTCCCGATGTCCGCTCTGCACGGACGCGGCTCCGGCGACTTCCTCGAGGAGCTCGTCGCGCGGCTGCCCGAGGTCGCGGCGGAGGAGTCGGGCGAGTGGGCGGGGCTCGCGATCGCGGGGCGGCCGAACGTCGGCAAGTCCTCGATCCTCAACGCGCTGCTGCGCGAGGAGCGGTCGATCGTCGACTCCGTCCCGGGCACGACGCGCGACCCCGTCGACTCGTTCGTCGAGGTGCGGGCGGGCTCGGCCGGACGCACGAACGGGAACGGGGGCCGGACGCTGCGGATCGTAGACACCGCGGGGATGCGGCGGCGCCTGGCGATCGGCGAGTCGCTCGAGTACTACAGCTGGCTGCGGTCGCGTCAGGCGATCCGGCGCGCCGACGCGGTGCTGCTCGTCATCGACATGGGCGAGGGCGTGACGTCGCTCGACCAGCGGATCGCGCAGGACGTCGTCGAGTCCGGCCGCGCCTGCGTGATCGCCCTGAACAAGTGGGACCTCGTTCCGGACGAGGAGACGGACCGCGCGCGGATCGCGCGCGACGTGAGCGAGAGCCTGCGCTGGCTGGAGTGGGCGAAGGTCGTGAGGACCTCCGCGACGACGCGGCGCAACGTCGACCGCATCCTTCCGGCCGTGGTCGACGCGCTCGAGTCGCACCGCCGTCGCCTCCCCACGTCGGTCGTCAACCGCATCGTCTCGGAGGCCCAGGCGCGGCGGCCCCATCCGCGCGCAGGGCATCGAGCGGTGCGGGTGCTCTACGCGGTGCAGGCGAGCGCGGCCCCCCCGGAAGTCATCCTGTTCACGACGGGCCGGCTGACTCCCGCGTACCTCAAGTACCTCGAGCACCGCATCCGCGAGGTCGAGCCGTTCGAGGGGACGCCGCTGCAGCTACGGGTCCGCGTCCGCCGCCGCCGCGGCGAGGGGGCGCCCGAAGCGACGGGCTGAGGGCCGGGCGCGAAGGGCCCTGGGTATGATGTCCCGCACGGGACGTGGCGCAGCTTGGTTAGCGCACTGGTCTGGGGGACCAGGGGTCGCCGGTTCAAATCCGGCCGTCCCGACTCTTAATGACACAGCCTCTCGCCAGCGCCGACGCGCCCGCAGCCCGCCGGCTGTGGACGGTCCCGAACGTCCTGTCGCTGTTGCGCCTCGCCAGCGTCCCCGTCTTCGTGTGGCTGTTCGTCTCCGGCCACGAGAACGCGGCCGTGGTCCTCTACGCGGTGGGGGCCTGGACCGACTTCTTCGACGGCCTGATCGCGCGCAAGTTCGACCAGGTGTCGGAGATCGGCAAGCTGCTCGACCCCCTCGCCGACCGGATCCTGATCATCGCCCTGGCGGTCGCGCTCGTCGCGCGCGACGTGCTGCCGCTGTGGCTCGCGATCGCGATCGTCGCGCGCGACGTCCTGCTGCTCAGCGTCTTCCCCTTCCTCGAACGCCGCAAGGTGCCGCGCCTCGCGGTGAACTTCACCGGCAAGACCGCGACGGCGAGCCTGCTGTTCGGCCTGACCTCGCTAGCGTGGTCGGAGACGACGTTCCCGGGCGAGGGGATCGCCGACGAGCTCGGCATCGCGTTCACGGTCCTCGGGGCGGTGCTCTACTGGGTAGCGGCCGTCCTCTACGCCCAGGCCGCGCGTGACAGGATTCGGGCACTGACCGTGGAGGGGGGTTAGGCAGTGCCGGAGCTGAACATGCAGGCCGTGATCATGGCAGGCGGCGAAGGTTCGCGCCTGCGTCCGCTCACCAGCAACATGCCGAAGCCCATGCTGCCCATCGTCAAGCGGCCGATGATGGAGCACATCATCCTGCTGCTGCGCAAGCACGGAATCACCGACGTCGTCGCGACGGTCCAGTTCCTCTCCTCGGTGATCCGCAACTACTTCGGCGACGGCTCCGACCTCGGCGTGTCGCTCTCGTACGCCACCGAGGACGTCCCGCTCGGGACGGCCGGCTCGGTCCTCGGCGCCCGCGACTTCCTGTCCGGCCCCTCCCTCGTCGTGTCGGGCGACGCGCTGACCGACATCGACCTCGAGGAGGTCGTCGACTTCCACCGGAGCCGCGGCGCCGCCGCGACGCTCGTGCTCAAGCGGATGAAGGACCCCCTCGAGTTCGGCATCGTGATGACCGGCGAGGACGACCGCATCGAGCGCTTCCTCGAGAAGCCGACGTGGGGTCAGGTGTTCTCGGACACCATCAACACCGGCATCTACGTGCTCGAGCCCGACGTGCTCGACCTCATCCCGGTCGACCAGCCCTACGACTTCTCGGCGGAGCTCTTCCCGGCGATGCTCGACAAGGGCCTCCCGCTGTACGGCTTCGTGACGAACACGTACTGGACCGACGTCGGCAACACCGAGGCCTACGTGCAGGCGAACTACGACGCGCTGTCGGGGAAGGTGGACGTCGACCTGGCCGGGTTCGAGCTGCAGCCGGGCGTCTGGGTCGGCGACGACGTCGAGCTCGACCCCACCGCGCGCGTCGAGGGGCCGTCGCTGATCGGCGACAACGTCCGCATCGACGCCGGCGCGAAGATCGGGCCGCTCACCGTCGTGGCCGACAACGCGATCGTCGGCGACGACGCCTCGGTGCAGGGCTCGGTGATGCTCGAGCGGGCCCAGGTGGGCCCCTACTCGGTCCTGCGGGGCGCGGTCCTCGGGCGGGCGGCGTCGCTGCAGCGCGGGGTCAACCTCGAGGAAGGGGTGGTCCTGGGCGACGAGGTGACGGTCGGCGCGGGGGCCTTCATCAAGTCTCGAGTAAAGGTTTACCCGAGCCGGAGCGTCGAGGCCGGGGCGATCGTGACCCAGAGCGTCGTGAAGGAGCGCCGTGCCTCACGCAGCCTCTTCGGTTCCCGCGGCGTCTCGGGGCCGGTGAACCTCGGCGTGACCCCCCAGGTCGCGGTGAGGCTCGGCATGGCATACGGGACCACGTTCAAGAGGGGGTCCGTCGTGGTGACGGGCCGCGACGCGAGCCGGGCGGCGCGGACGATGAAGCGTGCGCTGATCGCCGGCCTCAACTCGACCGGCGTCACGTGCCATGACCTCGAGCTCATGCCCCTGCCGGTGACGCGCTTCGCGGTGAGGACCGAGCAGGCGTCCGGCGGCATCAGCGTGAGGACGTCGCCGCGCGATCCCGAGACCGTGGAGATCCGCCTCTTCGACGCGGACGGCGCCGACCTCGCGCCCGGGGACCAGCGCAAGATCGAGCGGATCTTCTACCGCGAGGACTACCGGCGCGCCGGCGCGCTCCAGCTCGGCGAGCTCGAGTTCCCGCCGCGCACCCTCG
>JALZEG010000137.1 GCA_030862185.1 Actinomycetota bacterium | reverse complement strand
GGTTCCGGCAGATCGACGGCTCGTCGACGCGCGAGCACGGGGGCACCGGCGTCGGGCTCTACCTCTGCGCACAGCTCGTCCGGATGCACCACGGGCGGATCTGGGTCGACTCGACCTGGGGCAAGGGATCCAACTTCGCGTTCTCGATCCCCCGCCGGGAGCCGGTGAACGAGATAGTGCACATCACGAACCCGGAGGCCCGCTCGGCCTAGCGCCGACTCCTGGTCGCTCGATCCCGCTTTTCGGGAGTAGGCGACCATGAAAGAGAGTTGTCAGGCGTAGCGCTCGGCTATCTCGCGCGCCAGGCGCCGGGCCTCTTCGAGCGTCTCGCGCGGCTTCACGTTCCTCGCCCCGGCCCCCAGCTGCAGCAGGAGCGTCGCCGCCCAGCGTCTGCTGCTCGCCGCCAGCTCGACCTTGTCCCAGCCGTCGGCCAGCGTCTCCGTCGAGTGCGGGTGGTAGTAGTCCGCGAACCAGCGCGCGACCTCGGGCGAGATCTCCATCGTTAGCGTCGCCTCGTCGCCGCGCTCACGGAACGCGTGCCGGTAGGCCTCGGGGTCGAAGTCCTCGGGCACGTCCGCGGGCTGGTCGAGGAGGGACACGTCCTTCATCCGGTCGGTGCGGAACATCCGCTCGTCCTCGCTCAGGTGGTCCCAGGCCACGAGGTACCAGCGTCCCAGCGCGGCGATCAGCCCCCACGGATCCACCGTCCGGTGCGTCAGCTCGCCGCGGGTCGCCGAGAAGTACTCGAGGCGTACCTTCCGGCGCTCGAGCAACGCCCTCTCCAGCGTCCCGAGGTGGCCGCCCGGAGTCGAGCCCAGCTGGACGTCGATCTCCGCCCCGTCGGAGTCGGAACGACTGACCCCCAGCGCGCGCCCGAGCTTCTCCACCGCGCGCCTCAGCGCGTCGGCCTCCTCCATCCCCGGCGCGTCGGCGAGCGCGGCCGCGCCCGCGTAAAGCGTGAGCGCCTCGGCCGGCGTGAACCGCAGGGGGGCCGCGAAGTAGTCGGCCATCCGCACGTGCACGCGGTCGTCGTCGATCGAGACGTCGATGAGGTCGCCCGGCCCGTAGCCCGGCAGGCCGCACAGGAACACGAGCTCCAGGTCGCCGATCAGCTCGCGCTTCGGGACGTTGAACTTCCGCGACAGCTCGGCGACGCTGACCCCCGGATGGTGGATCGCGTACGGGAGCAGCAGCAGGATGCGCTGCAGCCGCCGGCCGAGCCTTCCGGACCCGACGCTCACCGCTCCTCCAGCAACGGCGCCAGGTGCCCCAGCAGGGCCGCCCGCGCCGAAGCGGGCTCGACTATCTCCACCCCCGGCCCCAGCCCGAGCGCCCACGACACGAGCGCGTCGACGTTGCTCACCTGGAGCTCGACGTCCACAGCGCCGCCCGGTCGCTCGCGCCGCGGTGCGTCGGGGTGGTTCTGCTCGGCCCACCAGCGCACCTCCCGATCGAAGCGCACGGTCGCCGTCGATGGCGCGCCGCCGAGCTCCCACGCCTCGCCGGCGACGTGGTCGTCGGCCCGGAACCCGTCCGGCACCTCGTAGTGGTGGTCGAGCGTCCGGGGTGCGTCCTCGATGCGCGCGACCTTGAAGACTCGGACGTCGTCGATGGCGCGGTCGCGGCCGACGACGTACCAGTTCCCCCGACGGTGGACGAGCCCGTACGGGTCGACCTCCCGCTCGCGCGCCTCGCCTCCGCCGCTGCGGTAGCTAAAGGCGACGGACCTCCGTTCGAGCAGAGCCGGGTAGAGCGTGGCGAGCGCGGGCTGCTCGGCGGCGAGGTCCGCCCCCCAGACGACGCGCGGCCCGGCCCACGACTCCGTCGCCGCGTCCACGGACAGCTTCATCAATCCGGCCTCGGCGATCTCGCCTCCGCCGAGGACGCTCTCGGCGGCGAGCTTCAGCGCGGCCAGCTCGTCGGACTCGAGGTCGAGCTGCGGGAGGTAGTACTGGGACTTCGGGATGACGTAGCCCTCGACGTCGCTCGACGCGTCGACCGGCCGCAGGTCGATCGGGATCCCCATCGCACGGAGGTCGGCCTTGTCGCGCTCGAAGGCGCGCCGGAACGCGTCGAGGCTTTCGGAGTCGTAGCCGGCGATCTCCCGGCGGACCTCGTCCGCGGTCATCGGCCGCGACGTCTCGAGCAGCGCGGCTATGAGGTTGATGAGGCGCTCGATCCGCCGCATCAGTCGAGGCTATCCCCGGCCAGGCCGGCGGCATGTGTGCCCGCCGCCACTGCCGCGGCGAACGTCTCGGGGATGGCGTGGAGCGGCCGCCCCATCGAGGTGAGCTCGAGCCCGGTCGCGCGGAGAAAATCCATCCCCGCAGCCGGGTCGACGACGTGGACGCGGTGCCGCTCCCCCACCTCGTCTAGCTGCCGTAGCAGGTCCTCGGTCTGCGGGAGCACCGGAACGACGACGTCCGCGGGCTCGCGCGCCGCGAGCGACAGAGCGGTCAGCGTGTGGTGGCTGATCCCGCGGTGGCGCGGCCGCGCGTCGGCGAACGAGATCCGCAGGCACGCGA
>JALZEG010000134.1 GCA_030862185.1 Actinomycetota bacterium | reverse complement strand
GACGACACGACGATCGGCGCGGAGAAGCCCCACCTGCAGGAGTGGAAGGACCGCGGCTGGTAGATCCGCCGTGGCATACCGTGGGCGGCGATGGTCCTGACCACCTCCACGGGAGGTTTCAGCCGCGACCGGCGCCACATGCGCCAGCTGCGCGCCGGGCTCCTGGTGCTCGCGGGCTCGGCGCTGCTCCCCGGCGTGTGGGGGACGATCTGGCCGCGCTCGTTCTTCGACGACTTCCCGGGCGCCGGCAACGCCTGGGTCGCGGCGTTCCCGCCGTACAACGAGCACCTCGTGCGCGACGTGGGCGCGTTCTACCTCGGCTTCGGGCTCCTGCTGCTGGGGGCCGCGGTCGTGACGCGCCGGCGGCTCGTCCAGGTCTCGCTCGTCGCCTGGCTCGCGGCCACGGTCCCGCACGGGATCTTCCACGTCCGGCACCTCGACGAGCTGTCGACGTCGCAGGCCGCCCTGCAGTCGGCGGTCTTCGGGGTCATGGTCCTGCTGCCGCTGTGGCTTCTGTGGCTCACGACGCGGATGCCGTGGCGGACGTGGAGCCAGACGAGGTGATCGCGGGGGCCGGCGGTAGCCTGGGCCCGTGAGCTCCGACCGCTTCATCGAGACCATCCGCAACTCCGTCATCGGCGACGACGAGGTGCTCGTCGGCCCCTACGGCCCGCGCCGCGTCACGTACGCCGACTACACGGCCTCCGGACGCGCGCTCACGTTCATAGAGGACTTCGTCCGGGAGGCCGTGCTGCCGCTGTACGCGAACACCCACACCGAGACGTCCGGCACCGGGCTCCAGACGACACGCTTCCGCGAGGAGGCGCGCGCGATCATCTGCGCTGCCCTCGGCGCGAACGAGGAGCACGCGGTGATCTTCTGCGGCTCGGGCTCGACGGGTGCGATCGACAAGATGGTCTCGATCCTGGAACTCCGGCTCCCGCGGCGCCTCGACGACCGCTACGGGCTCACCGAACGGATCCCGGCCGAGGAGCGCCCCGTCGTGTTCATCGGCCCCTACGAGCACCACTCGAACGAGCTCCCCTGGCGCGAGTCGATCGCGGACCTCGTCGTGATCGGAGAGGACTCCAACGGGATGATCGACCAGACTCAGCTGCGGCGCGAGCTCGAGCGGTACGCGGACCGGCCGCTCGTGATCGGCAGCTTCTCCGCGGCCTCGAACGTGACGGGGATCGTCTCCGACACCGAGGGGATCTCCGCGCTCCTCCACGAGTTCGGCGCGCTGTCGTTCTGGGACTTCGCCGCCGCGGCCCCCTACGTCGACGTCGGGATGGGCGCGCGCGCCGACGGCCCCGCGTACAAGGACGCGGTGTTCATCTCGCCGCACAAGATGATCGGGGGCCCGGGCACGCCGGGACTTCTCGTCGCCCGCCGGGAGCTGCTCGACAATCCGGTCCCCACCGTGCCCGGCGGCGGCACCGTCGCGTACGTCAACCCGTCGGAGCACCGCTATCTGGACGACCCGGAGCACCGCGAGGAGGGCGGGACGCCCGCGATCGTCGAGTCGATCCGTGCAGGGCTCGTCTTCGAGCTCAAGCAACAGGTCGGGGCGAACGAGATCCAGCGGCGCGAGGAGTCGTTCATCCGCCGCGCGATCGAGTCGTGGGACGCGAACCCGAACGTCCACGTCCTCGGCAGCCACGACGCTCGCCGGCTCTCGATCGTGTCTTTCACCGTGCGGCACGGCGACCGCCACCTGCACCACAACTTCGTCGTCGCGCTCCTCAACGACCTCTTCGGGATCCAGGCCCGCGGCGGCTGCTCCTGCGCCGGGCCCTACGGACACAGGCTGCTCGGCATCGACATCGAGACGTCACACGAGTTCGAGCGCGAGATCGCGCGCGGCTGCGAGGGCATCAAGCCGGGATGGGTTCGCTTGAACTTCAACTACTTCATCTCGGAAGCGGTGTTCGAGTTCGTCCTCCAGGCGGTGCACATGGTCGCGACCGACGGCTGGAGGCTGCTGCCGCACTACGACTTCGACCCCGCGTCGGGGCTGTGGACGAACCAGGAAGGCGTCGCGGAGCCGCCGATGAGCCTGAAGTCCTTGTCGTACGAGGGCGGCGAGCCGGTGATGACGCTGCACCGGTCGCGCGAGCCCGCCAGCGTCCTGTCCGACTACCTCCGCTACGCGAAGCACATCTTCGCCGAGCCCGAGGTGCGGGGGCCGGTGACCGCCCACGAGCGCGACGTCAGCGAGGACTTCGAGCACCTGCGGTGGTTCCCGCTGCCCGAGGACGTGGTGGAGCCAGCCGAACGTTAAGCGGGCTCGAAGTGGATCAGGATCTCCCCGACGTCGTCGTGCGCCGTGTGCACGGCCTTCTCGATCCGCTCCGACGCCTCGTGCATGAGCCGTAGCGGGAGGTCGGCGCGGCCCCGTACGTGCGCGACCACCGTGAGCTCGTCGGGCGCCTGTGTGACCAGCACCTCGTGGCAGTCGGCCACGTCGGCTTCCTCGGCGGCCGCGCGCCGCACCGACTCCACCACGTCCGGGCGGTCTTGCGTCACGTCGCGTCCGAAGGACGTCGGCTGCTGGGGCTCGATATGGGTGTCGACGCGCACGTCCGGTCCCAGCTCCGCGCGCACTCCCTCCTCGATGCGGTCCGACAGGTCGTGTGCCTCGGCGACCGAGGTCGCGAGGCCGACCTTCGCGTGGAGGGTCGCGTGCAGCTTGCGGCGGCCGCCTTCGTCGAACGCGTGCACGGACACGTCGTGCACCTCGTGCACGCCCTCGGTACGGCTCGCCGCGGCCTGCACGCGCTCGACGAGGCCGGACGTCTCCGCGACCGGCTCCACGTGCACCACGACGTCGGCACCCGGCGCGACCTTCTCGATCTCCGCCTCGACGGCCTCTGCGATGTCGTGCGCGCGCTCGAGCGACGCGGTGCGTCCCGCGGCGACGGTGACGTCGGCGAAGACGCGGTCTCCCGCGCCGCGCACCCTCACCCTCCTCGTCTCAGTGACGCCCGCGGCCCGCGCCGCGGCGGCCTCGATCGCCTCGACCGGCCCTCCCGGCGCGCGGTCCATGAGCACGTCGACCGAGCGGCGCGTCACCTGGACGCCGCCGACGACGACCGCGGCGGATACGACGAGCGCACCGACGGCGTCCGCTCCCTCGACGCCCGCGCGGACGACGACGAGGCTGACGAGTGCTACGACTGCCGTTCCGACGTCGCCCGCCACGTTGAGGGCCCCCGCCTTCAACGCCTCCGAGCGATGCTCCCGACCCACGCGCAGCAGCACGCGCGCCCTCCACAGGTCGATCACCGCGGAGCCCCCGAGCAACGCGAGGGCGTACCAGGGCGCGTCGGGCTCGGCCCCTCCCGAGCCGAGCCGGCCGGTCGCCTCGACGACGACGGCTCCGACGAGGCCGCCGAGCAGGAGCATCTGCGTGAACGCGACGAGGTTCTCGGCCTTCGCATGGCCGTAGTGGTGCGAGGTGTCCGCGGGCTTCGCGGCGAGCCTCACCCCCACCAGCAGCAGCCCCAGCGCGACCACGTCGAGGACCGAGTCGAGCGCCTGCGACAGCACCGCGAGGCTGGACGTCGCCGCCCACACCGCGATCTTCGCGGCGGCAAGGGCGAGGGTGACTGCGAGGGCGCCGGCGGCCGCCCTCTCCGGCGGGGTCATGCCGCGAGCGTAGGGGGAAAGGCCGGAGGGTCGCTTGTCGAAAAAGTTAGCTTCGGCTAAATTCCATTCGATGGCACTCACAACAACGCCCGCCGCGCAGGACTATCTCAAGGCGCTCCACACGATCGAGTGGGAGGCGGGCAAGCCGGGCCCGGTCGCGACCACCGCGGTGGCCGAGCGGCTGGGCGTGTCCGCGGCGTCGGCGACGAACATGCTGAAGAAGCTCGACTCGATGGGGCTCGTCGTCCAGGTCCCGTACCGAGGGACGCAGCTAACGGACGCCGGACGGAAGATCGCGCTCGAGGTCGTCCGCCACCACCGCCTCCTCGAGACTTATCTCGCCGAGGCGCTCGGGCTGCCGTGGGACGAGGTCCACGCCGAGGCCGAGGTGCTCGAGCACGTCCTGTCGGAGCGTCTCGAGGACCGGATCGCGGTCTTGCTCGGCCATCCCGAGTGGGACCCCCACGGCCACCCGATCCCGGGCAAGGACGGCAGCATGCCGGCAGCGTCGCGGCGCACCCTGTGGGACGGCGGCGACGGCGAGAGGCTCGCGGTCGAGCGGGTGTCCGACGACGACCCCCAGGTGCTCCGCTACCTCGCCGGCGTCGGGGTCACGCCCGGTGCTCAGGTCGAGGTCGTGCGGCGCGGCCCCGTCGCGGGGCCGCTGTTCGTGCGCGTCGTCCAGCGAGAAGAAGAGGTCGAGGCGCTGTCGCGCGAGCTCGCGGAGGCCGTATGGGTCTCCTAGACCGGCGCCGCTTCCTCAAGCGGACCGCGGCGCTCGGCGCGCTCGGAGGAGCGGTCGCGGTCGGCGGAAAGGACCTGGTCGTCGCGCAGGGCTCTCACGTTCCCGGCGCACGGCTCGACCACTCCGGGCACGGGGGCCTGGGCGCCGTCGGCGAGGTCGACCACGCGCGCAACGGCTTCGATCCGCACGAGATCCTCACCGACTTCGACTACGGCGAGGTGACGCGCGACGCGCGGGGGCGGACCGTGCGGGAGTACGAGCTGATCGCGATCGACAAGGAGATCGAGATCGCGCCCGGTGTCTTCTTCCCCGCGTGGACGTACAACGGCCGCGTCCCCGGCCCGACGATCCGCTGCACCGAGGGCGACCGGGTCCGCATCACGCTCGTCAACACGAGCGCACACCCGCACACCCTCCACTTCCACGGCTTTCATTCGGCGGGGATGGACGGGATACCCGGGGCGGGCGAGGCGCAGCCTGGCGAGACGTTCGTGTACGACTTCGTCGCCGCGCCGTTCGGGACGCACCTCTACCACTGCCACTCGCTACCGCTGCGCCAGCACATCCACCGCGGGCTCTACGGCGCGTTCATCGTGGACCCGAAGAAGGGGCGCCCGGACGCGAACGAGATGGTGATGGTCATGAACGCGTTCGACTCGAACTTCGACGGCGGGAACGAGGTCTACGCGGTCAACACCGTCGCGTTCGGGTACCACGACAAGCCGATCCAGATCGAGCGCGGGAGGCTGCAGCGCCTGCACGTGGTCAACGTCACGGAGTTCGACCCGCTGAACTCGATCCACATCCACGCGAACTTCTTCCACCTCTACCGGACCGGCACGTCGCTGGAGCCGCACGAGTTCACCGACACGGTCTCGATGGGCCAGGCCGAGCGGCACATGCTCGAGTTCACCTACGACCACCCGGGCCGCTTCATGTTCCACGCCCACGTGACCGAGTTCACCGAGCTCGGCTGGATGGGCTTCTTCGAGGTGACGTAGGTGGCCGCCGAGGCGTCGGCGCTGCGGCGCTCGTTCGGATGGGCCGGTCCGCTCGCGCTCGCGGCGCTCATGGTCACGCTGTTGTTCTGGCTCGACCCGATCGGGTCGTTGCGGGAGGTGCCGCCGGTCGAGGAGGTGGCGATCGAGCGGACCGTGCTGAACGAGGACGAGGTCGTGCTGGACCTTCGCAACGACGGCCCGGACCCCGTGACGATCTCGCAGGTTCTCGTCGACGACGCGTACTGGGCGTTCGACGTCGGCGACCGGACCCTCGGGCGGCTCGAATCCACGACGCTGACGATCCCGTACCCGTGGGAAGAGGGCTTGCCGCTGCACATCGCGCTGGTCACGTCCACCGGCGCGACGGTCGAACACGAGATCGAGGTCGCCGCGCTCACGCCCGACTCGGACTCGAAGACCTTGGGTGTCTACGCGCTGCTCGGGCTGTACATGGGTGTCCTCCCGGTCGCGATCGGCCTGCTGTGGTTCCCGTCTCTGCGGCGCGCGTCGAAGCGCGCGATCGGCTTCTTCCTCGCGTTCACGGTCGGGCTCCTCGCGTTCCTGCTCGTCGACACGATCGGCGAAGGGCTCGAGCTCGCGGGTGCCGCGGGGGCGGCGCTCGACGGCGCGGGGCTGTTCGCGATCGGCGCGCTGACGTCGTTGATGGCGCTCTTCTTCCTCGAGGCGGAGCTGCGCCGGCGCGCGTCGGTGCAGGCCGGCCTCGTCCTCGCGTACCTCATCGCGGCGGGGATCGGCCTGCACAACCTCGGCGAAGGCCTCGCCGTCGGCGCCGCGCTCGCGGCCGGCGAGGTCGCGCTGGGGACCTTCCTCGTAGCCGGGTTCGCGCTGCACAACACGACCGAAGGCCTCGCGATCGTCGCGCCGCTCGGCCGCGAGGAGACCCGTCCCGGGATCCGTCATCTCGTGGCGCTGGGCGCGCTGGCCGGACTCCCGACGATCGCCGGAGCGTGGGCCGGGGGGTTCGCGTTCGCACCGGCTCCCGCGGCCTTCGCCTTCGGCATCGCGGCCGGCGCGATCGCGCAGGTCGTGTGGGCGGTCGCGCGCTCGATGAGGGGCGACGAGTCGTTGACGTCGCGCTGGGGGGCCGCGGGGTTCGTCCTGGGCCTGCTGGTCATGTACTCGACGGGTCTGCTCACGGCTTAGCGTCTCGTCCGTGAAAGGAATCCTCCGCGTCGCGCTCCTCGCCGCGCTCGCGCTCCCGGGCGCGTGCTCGGGCGACGCCGCCCCCGGCGAAGCGACCGTGGAGATGGTCGAGGGTCAGCGCTTCCAGCCCGCGGAGCTGCTCGTCGCGGCCGGCACCACGGTCACGTTCGTCAACGACTCCGCCGAGGCCCACACCGTCACCGCGTACGACGACGGCATCCCCGAAGACGCCGACTACTTCTCGAGCAGCGGGTCGGAGTCCGAGGACGACGCCCGTGACGACCTGGCGGACGGGCTCGTCGGCCAGGAGTCGACGTACGAGGTCACGTTCGGGGCGCCGGGCACCTACGAATACTTCTGCATCCCGCACGAGGACCGGAGCATGAGGGGCACGATCGTGGTGGAGGAGTGACGCCCTCGACGCTCGACGTCGTCAGCGACGGGCTCCGGCTCGACGCGGGGATCCACGTCCCGCAGAACCCGCGCGGGGTCGCGGTGCTGCTGCACGGTATCCCGTCGATCGCGCCTCCCGATCCGGACGACGCCGGCTACCCGGGCCTCGCGGAGCGTTTCGCCGCAGAGGGATGGGCGGCCGCGTGGGGCGACATGCGCGCCGCGCGCAAGTCCCCCGGCCACTTCTCGATCGAGGGTTGGGTGAAGGACGCGCTCGCGATCGTCGAGGCGGCGCGGGCCGCGGCTCCCGTCGCCGCACCGACCGTGATGGTCGGATCGTCGGCCGGGGGAGCGGTGTCGGCCGAGGCCGTCCGCCGCGGCGCGCCCGTCGACGCGCTGGTGTTGCTCGCCGCACCCGCCGCGTGGCTGTCGTTCGCCGACGATCCGGCCGAGGGCGTCTTCCGCATCAGGGCCGGCGCCGGCATGGAGCTCTCCCCGGAGACGCTCGAGGACCCGGTGCAGTGGGCCGCGGAGTTCGAGGGCGTCAGCACGCGCGTGTCGATCGCCGACGTGGACGTGCCGGTCCTCGTCGTGCACGGCACCGCGGACGACGTCGTGCCGGTCGAGCACGCTCCCGAGATAGCCGCAGCGGCTCCGGGCGCGCAGCTCGAGGTCGTCGAGGGGGCCGGGCACCAGCTCCGGCGCGACGAGCGCGCCGTCGCGCTCGTGCTGCGCTGGCTCGACTCGACGTTCCCGCGCTCGTGATCGCCGCGCTGCGGCTCGTCGTGGGCGTCGGGCTGCTCGGGGTCGCCGCGCTGGCGATCGCGAACGGCCTCGATGCCGCAGGCGCGGTGATCGCCGCGATCGCGGTCACCTTCGGGCTCCTCGCGCTGGTCGCGGCGGCGAAGGTGAAGGGGGGAACGGTGGAGCCGGGGCAGTGCGCTACCTGCGGGGGCCTCGTCGCCCGCTCGGCCCCCTACTGCAAGCACTGCGGCGCGGCGCTATAGGAGCGACGACTGGTCCTCGCTCACGTTGCGGCGCCGCGACGGCTCCTCGTCGGCGGCCGGGTGCTCGATCACGGCGACGACCCGTGACGCCATGAACCGGCCCGTGCGGACGACGTTGCCGGAGCGCGTCACCTCCGAGACCTCGACGGTGCCGCGGACGGTCGCGATGTCGACACGCCGCCCGGCCTTGCTGGCGACGATCTCGTAGGTCTTCGTGCCGCCACCGCCGACGTCGACGACGATCTCGACACGGTCGCCCTTCATGTCCCCATCGTCGCATGGTTCGGCCCCCCGAACCCGGTCCGTTCGCCGGGGCTTCGTTGCGGCCGGCGCCCAGGCGGTGGATGCTTCGGGTCCCCCTCCAGAAAGGAAGAAGCCGATGTTGAGCAAGGGCCTCGGGGCCGCCATGAACGAGCACCTCAGCAAGGAGCTGTACGCGGCGCACCTCTACCTCGCGATGTCCGCGTACTTCGACGCGAACAACCTCCCCGGCTGCGCCGCGTGGATGCGCGCCCAGGCCGACGAGGAGCGGATGCACGGGATGAAGATCTACGACTACATCTACGACCGCGGGGGCAGCGTCGAGCTGATGGCCCTGGACAAGCCGCCGGCCGCGTACAAGTCTGCCCTCGACGCGTTCGAGCAGGCGCACGAGCACGAGCGCCACGTGTCCCGGGCGATCGACGCGCTGTACGCGCAGGCGCTCGATGAGGGCGACTACGCGAGCCAGGTCTTCCTGCAGTGGTTCATCCAGGAGCAGGTCGAGGAGGAGAAGACCTCGGGCACGCTCGTCGAGACGCTGAGGATGGTCGGCGACAGCACGGCGAGCCTGCTGCTGTTCGACCGCGAGCTAGGGAGCCGCGGCTCAGCCGGGTAGCCCGGGTGTGGCGCCCGCCACTGTTTTCCGCGGCGAGTTCCGGTTGTGTCGCACTATGCGCGACGGAGACGGAACTCGGCGACGAGAGGGCCTCTCGAGGCTGGCGACGAAACAGCACGGCGTGGTCTCGCTGCAGCAGCTGACCGGCCTGGGCTACTCGCGCAGCGACGTATCGCGCCGGGCGCGGGCGGGCCGGTTGCAGAGGGTCTTCCCGCAGGTCTACCGCGTGGCCGGTGTCCCGCCGTCGCCGGAGCAGCGTGCCGTGGCCGCGACGCTGTGGGCCGGAAGCGACGCGGTGACCTCGCACGCCACGGCAGCGGCCCTCTGGCAGATGTGCCGTCCGGACGAACGCGTCCACCTGTCGTCTCGCCGGCGATTCACGTCGCCCCCTGCGCCGGTGCGGGTGCACGTAGCCGACGTGCCAAAACGGGATCGCGGCAGGTTGCGCGGCGTCGCCGTCACCGGTCCGGCGCGGACACTTCTCGACCTCGCGGCCGAACACGAAGAGGATCGGCTGCTGCCGGTCGTGGAGCGGGCGGTCCTCGGCGACCTCGTCACGCCGGAGCAGGTGAGGGACGTGCTCCGGCGCAACCGCGGGCGCCGGGGGTGCCGTCGCCTCGCCCGGTGTCTCGGCTCCGCCGCGTCGTCTCCCCTCGAGCGCAGGGTCGAAGCAATCCTCCAAGATGCCGGGCTGCCTCCGCACCGGCGTGAATATCCCGTCGGCAGGTTCCGGCTCGACTTCGCGTGGCCTCACGAACGCGTCGCCGTCGAAGCCGACGGACGCCGCTGGCATTCCTCGGCCCCCGACTTCGTGCGTGACCGCGCCAAGCACAACTACCTGGTCGAGAACGGCTGGCGGGTGCTGCGCGTGACGGGGCGGGACCTCGACGATCCCGCCCCGCTCCTTCTTACGCTCGCGCGACTCCTAACAGGCGGGGTCTAGCCAGCAGACGATGTACTTCGCGACGCCCAC
>JALZEG010000100.1 GCA_030862185.1 Actinomycetota bacterium | reverse complement strand
CCCGTACCTGCGCGGCGTGCCGGACAGGCCCGACGCTACGCAGTCGAACCCGAACCACGAATGGGATCCGAAGAAGATGTCGTGGGCGGAGTTCGGGAAC
Source organism: Actinomycetota bacterium (assembly GCA_030862185.1). GTDB lineage: Bacteria > Actinomycetota > CADDZG01 > CADDZG01 > WHSQ01 > JALZEG01. The sequence goes on along the minus strand of JALZEG010000100.1, from coordinate 7,055 downwards.
AAGCTCGACAACCTCTACGGCATCGGCGACCTGAAGGACTTCGCGGTCGTCGGCCCCCGCGGGGTGTCGGGACGCGTCACGCCGGTGAACGAGGCGACGAACCGCGGCGGCGTCCGCATCCGCGGCTCGAAGAAGACCGTGCGCGTCGACGGCTGGGACTTCCGCGTCGACTTCGGTCTCCTCGACACGCTCTTCTACGTGAAGATCGAGGCCGAGGTCGGCGAGAACATGCAGCGCAAGTACCGGGCCCTCGACGGCGCGCCGGGCGATCCGACCAGCGAGCCGTACGCGGTGCCGCGGGGATGGAAGAAGCCGCGCGGGTGGGCGCAGGACTTCGAGGTCGGCCGCATGTGGTGGAACAAGTCGCTGAAGCGCGCGCTGTGGCAGTGGGGAGCGGTGCTGAGGACCTACGACGGGCTGGGCCGCGAGAAGTCCGGCCTGGGCCTGCCGACGTCGAGCGTGTGGGGGCCGGGCAAGTACCGCGGCGGGTCGTACGAGAAGGGCGACATCCTGTGGTCGAAGGCGACCGGGGGCCGCGCGGTCCGCGGGGTCTTCCGTACGGCATACCGGCGAACGGACGGCGCGAAGGGCCCGCTCGGGCTTCCGGTGGCGGCGCAGACGAAGGCGAAGTCGTTGCCGGACGGTGGGCGCAGGCAGCGCTTCCAGAAGGGGACGCTGTATCTCAACCCGCACACCGACCGGGTCCTCGCGCTGTGGGGCCGCATCGACAAACGCTACCGAAAGATCGGCGAGGCGAGCTCGGCGTGCGGCTATCCCACGGAGCGGCTCGTGACGAACGGCGACACCGCGACGGCGACGTTCCAGGACGGCGTGATCACCTGGACGAAGGCCGGCGGCGTGAAGGTGGCCTGCGGCTAGCTCCTTAGTTAGCTAAGCGACACCTTAGCTGTCGCCTTCCCGACAGACGCGCCGGCGATCCGCGCGGAATGCTCGTAACTCAGGAGCGCGGTCCCAATGTCTCGTCCTCGAAAGGAGGAGGCGCGCATGGCTATCAGCACGGCTCAGTTGAACTTCGTGGCCGACAGCCTGAGGCTGGTGACGGATGCCGCGGGGGTGGTTCAGCCGGGGAGCACCGTCGCTGCCGAGGTCGTTTCGTCGCTGTCGGACCTGAACGGCGTCGACACGGTCGGCCCCACGTCGATCCCGCTCGCGCGGCCGGTGGACGTCGAGGTGAGCTGGCATGTCCACGACGAGGACGGCATGGAGCGCGGGCTCGGCGTCGACTTCGTGTCGACGGGCGGGCTCGGCGGGACCTCGGCCGGCTTCGTCTTCAAGCCGCCGATCGTGGAGCTCACGTACGGGGGCCTCGGGAGCCACACGTGGGAGATACGGGCTCGGGTAAGCGTGAGCGCGGAGGGCGTACCGTCACCCGTCACCCGGGAGCTCCGCGTGCCGGTGGAGCTGCTGGAGCTCGGCATCCCGAAGTTCGTCGCGCTTTTCAGGCACCGGAACTTCGAGGCGATCGACGACGATTTGGCAGGCGGGTTCGTGCTGTTGATGGTCCCGTATCACTCCGTCCTGCAGGGGATCGTCGGTCCGTTCAACGAGCTGATGGAGCAGATCGACCTGGCCCTGCGGCCGCTGCGGACGCTCGCGGGGATCGCGTCGTTCCTGACCGGCATCGAGACCCTCAGCCACGCCCTCAACGCCCAGCCGATGATGCGCCTGCGGCGCGGCAGCGTCGGCGACCTGGACAACGTGTCCATGCGGGTCGAGACGTTCCTCGGCGTCGACTTTTTCAACCGCGATATGCGGGCTGGCGACAGGGCGAGCGCACTGGCGGTGATGGGGCCGTGCGGGACGCGCATCGGGTTCTACGACGACGAGAGGTTCGACCTCGACAACGGCGAGTTCGCGTTCAACATCGTGACCGGCCCGGAGATGGTCACGATCGTGCGCGACCTGCACGACGGCAAGCCGCCGCCCACGTTCCCGGAGGAGGACCCGAGCGATCTCCTCACTCGCCGGCTCTGGGTCATCCAGGAGGGCGGCGAGGCCGTCTTCGGTAACAACATCACGTCGGTGCGCTTCGACAACGACGTCTTCGCGCCGGACGAGGAGGAGATGACGAGCAAGCTCTGCACGGCTGAGGTGGGCACACCCGGCTAGGAAACCGGCGAACAAACTTTCTAACGTGGAGAGTGGGAGGCGCGTCTCGTGAGAGAGATCTTCGATCCGCAGCTAAAGGCAAGGCTTACGCTCGACGACGCGGGCCGCGTACGCGGCATCAACCAGGTCGACGAGCTCTGGGAGTCGGACGAGAGCAGCCCGATGCGCGCCGCTCTCGCGTATCTCCGAGAGGTCTCGGAGGTGTTCGGACTTCCCGTCGAGCAATTGGAGTACGCCCATCAGCAGGTCTCCTACCTCGAGCCGGCCGGGCGCGGGACGGAGTTCCGTCTGTCCGAGGAGAAGACGTTCTTCGGCTCGACGACCCAGGGCTTCTACCAGACGCATCTGAACGTGCCGGTGTGGGCGGCCGGTCTCACCGTGACGGTCAAGGGCGGTCCGACCCGGGTGGTGAGCGCGGTCAACACCAGCCTCGACGACGTCCGCGCGGAGCTGCCGCCGGAGCGGGCTATCGAGCGATGGCGCGCCCTCTTCGAGCAGGCAAACAGGGAGCAAGCGACGGCGAAGCTCGACGATGCTGACGAGTCTGCGACGGAAGCTGCTCTCGGCGAGCTGCTCGGCGACTTCGAGGATCGAGGAAGGAGAGCCGCGGCTGCGATGGGACGGCGCGGCCCCCGCGTCCTGAGCGGCCGCTTCTTCGTCTACCGCTACGTGCCGGAGGATCGTCTGCCGCCGCACGCCCCACCCGTGCCGTTGGAAGACGACGAAGCACCGGGCCTCGTGGGAGGAGAGGGTGGCACGACGACTGCTCTGGATCTCGAGCCCACGCTTCCGCTCCCGCCCGTGGACGAATCGATCGAACCGGGCCGGGATTACCTGGTCGCCGAGATCGTCTTCTCCTACGCCACCCCGGAGTGGGGCGACATCAACTGGCGCGCTCTGGTGGAGGTGGAGACGTCCTCGATCCTCTATCTGCGCGCACTTGCTGCGAGCGTCAACGGGTTGGTGTTCCTCCACGATCCGATCACCGAAAGCGGCAACGCTGCCAACGGCCCGAACCAGACGAACGCCGTCCTCAACCCCTTCCGCGACGACGTCGTATTGCCGAATCTCGACGCGCCGATGGGCTCGACACAGTCGCTGGTGGGGTCGCGCGCCGCGCTGAGTGAAGAGGAGTCACCGGTCCTGGCCGCGCCGACACAGCCGACGGGCACGGACTTCGACTACGACGTTCGGACGAACCAGTTCGCCGCGGTCAACGCCTACTTCCACACCGATCGCTTCTTCGCCCTCGTCGAGGACCTCGGCTTCCCGCTAGCGTCCTACTTCAACGGTACGGCCTTCCCGGTCGAGGTGGACCATCGCGGTCTCGGGAGCGTCATTAACGCGCACTGCGTCGGCACCGGAGGCGGGATCGACCATTGCTGCTACGCGCTCGCCCACACCGGCGACACTGCCAACCCGATGGGGATCGCGACCGACTGGCGGGTCCACCTCCACGAGCTCGGCGGCCACGGGATCCTGTACGAGCACGTCGGCAGCGCGAACTTCGGCTTCTCGCACAGCGCGGGCGATAGCTTTGCCATGATCCTGTGCGACCCGGAGTCGCAGGCACCCGATCGGTTCGTCCTGGCGCCGTTCGTCCCCGCCGTCGCCAGACGATCCGACCGTGGGGTCTCGGAGTGGTCCGTCGCCACCGTGAGCGTGACCTCCGGGGGGAACGGCTACACGAGCCAGCCCACGGTGACCATCAGCGGCGGCGGCGGCTCCGGTGCGACCGCCGGCGCGTCCGTCAGCGGTGGATCGGTCTCCAGCGTCTTCGTCGCGAACCCTGGGACCGGATACACGAGCGCCCCGACGGTGACCATCAGTGGCGGTGGGGGATCTGGTGCGGCGGCGACCGCGACGATCGGTACGTGGGCGTGGGGCGGCGGGATGGATCGGGGCGGATACCTCAGCGAGCAGATCCTCTCGACGACGATGTTCCGGATCTACCGCTCCATCGGTGGGGACTCCTCCAACGTCGACCGGAAGAGGTTCGCCGCGCGCGCGGGGGCCTACTTGCTCTTGCGGGCCGTCGGGACCCTCACCCCGGCGACGAACCCGAGCACCCCGCTCGCGTTCGCGAACGCGCTCATCTCCGTCGACGCACTCGACTGGACCTCGGAGGGATTGTTCGGGGGCGCCTACGGCAAGGTCATCCGGTGGTCGTTCGAGAAGCAGGGGCTGTACCAGCCGGGGTCCCCTGCCCCGGGAACCGTGAGCTCCGCCGGCCAGCCTCCCGCCGTCGACGTCTACATCGACGACGGCCGCGCCGGCGAGTACCAGCACCTGGCGAACCACTGGAGCACGGGGACGATCTGGAACCGCAACAGCCCGGACGGCGGCACGAGCCACGATCCCCCCACCCTGTCGACGCCGAACTACGCCTACGTCCGGATCAAGAACCGAGGCACTCAGACGGCGAACGACGTAGTGGTCCGCGCCTATCACACGAGGCCTGGAGCGGGGTTGTCGTGGCCCGCCGACTTCGAGGCCCTCACGACGCCGCAGCTGCCGGCGGGGACCCTCGCTCCCAACAACACGGAGGAGAAGATCGTCGGTCCGTTCACGTGGACCCCGACCATTAACGGTTACGGGCACGACTGCATGCTGATGATCGTGTCGGCGACCGGTGATCCCAGCAACGCGGACAGCTTCACGGCCGGGGAGAACATCGCCGAATGGCGCCTCGTTCCTCACGACAACAATGTGGGTCAGCGCAACGTCAACCCCGTCCCCGGGGGCGGGGGATCCGGCGGGCTGATGGAAGGGCTCCACGGGTTCGGCTTCTGGGTGGGCAACCCGAACCCCGGCCGCAGCCTCATGGACGTCTCGGTCAAGCTGCCGGAGCTCCTCGAGCGTCGCGGCTGGAGCCTGGGGTTCCGGGACCTTGCCTCGCAGAGGTTCCCCCTGAAGTCGGGCGAGCGACGCGAGCTCGTGCTCGACCTGAAACCCGGCTCGTCGTTCGAGCGCGCCGACGTCGAGCAGGCCGAAGACCTCGACATCGAGATAACGCTGTCCGCCGGCGGAGGTGTCATCGGCGGGATGACGTACCGCCTCGACCCGGAGATGGAGCGGCCCCCCAACGCCCCCGGCAAGCCGCCGCGCGGCGACGAGGACGAGGAGGGGGCGTGCCGTGAGCATGCCGGGAAGCTGCTCGACTGCCTGGATCTCCACGGCCACGACGTGAAGGGCGTCCAGGTCAAGAAGGTGACGCTCGACGTCTGCCTGCACGACGAGAAGGGTTGCTGCTGAACGCGTCGCATGGGGCGTTCCGGCGCCTGGCGTTACCGGGGCCGCCTTAGACTCGCCCGCATGGCTTTGGAGGTACCGCCGCCGGAAGCGATCCCCGTAATCGCGGCCCCCCAGTCGCGCACCTCCGGGCTCATCTCGATCATCCTCGTCGTCGTCAGCGTCGGCTTCGCCGTCGCCGGCCAGCTCACGCTGAAGGCCGCCATGGACCAGATCGGGCGGATCGGCAGCGCCGAGGTCGCCGAGCCGCTGCAGACCATCGGCAAGGCCGCGCGGGAGCCGCGGCTGTGGGCCGGGCTGTTCCTGTTCGGGATCTCGTCGGTCTTCTGGCTCGTCGTCCTGTCGCGCGTCCCGCTGTCGGTCGCGTACCCGTTCGTCGGAATCTCCTACATCTTCGTCGTCGGCTTCGCGCGCTTCGTGCTGCACGAGAACGTCCCGGCATCGCGGTGGATCGGCGTGGCCGTGGTCGCGCTCGGCATCGCGATCATCGGCCTCTCGTTCCGCCGCGTGTCCGGCGACGCGCTCTGAGCGCGTGAAGGCCCTGGTCCTCGCGGGCGGCCTCGGCACGCGCCTGCGCCCGCTGACGAACACGAGGCCCAAGCACCTGCTGCCGGTCGCGAACCGGGAGCACGTCGTCCACGTCCTCGACCTCCTGCAGCGGCACGGCATCCGCGACGTCGTGCTGCTGACGTCGTACCTCGCGTCGCAGTTCGACTTCGTCGTCGACGGAGCGCGCGAGCGGGGGCTGAGCCTGGAGGTCCGCCGGGAGGAGGAGCCGCTGGGCACTGCGGGCGCGCTGAAGCACGCGGAGGATCTCACTGGAGGCGAGACCTTCCTCGCGCTCAACGGCGACGTGCTGACCGACGTGGACCTGACGGCGATCGTCGGGTTCCACCGCGGCTCGGCGGCCGAGGCCACGATCTGGCTCACGCCCGTGGACGACCCCTCGGCCTACGGCGTCGTGCCGACGGACGACGACGGCCGCGTGCAGGCGTTCGTCGAGAAGCCGCCGCCGGGGCAGGCGCCGACGAACCTGATCAACGCGGGGATCTACGTGCTCGAGCCGTCGATCCTCGAGCGGGTCCCCGCGGGCGAGGCCTGGTCGATCGAGCGGGCGACGTTCCCGGGCCTCGTCGAGGAGGGCGCGCGGCTGTTCGCGACCGCGGTTCCCGCGTACTGGATGGACATCGGAACGCCGGAGAAGTACCGCCAGGCGAACCTCGACGCCCTGGAGGGACGCTTCGCGACCGAGGGCCTCGAGCTGCAGGGAGACCGCGTCGCGGCGGACGGTGCCGAGATCGCGGACGGGGCCCGGGTATCCTGCTCGTGCCTGGGTGCCGGGACGGTCGTGGAGCCGGGCGCGACCGTCGAGCGATCGGTGCTCCTGCCGGGAGTGACCGTCGGCGAAGGGGCGACCGTCCGGGAGTCGGTCGTCGGGGAGGGCGCGAAGGTCCGGCCCGGGGCGTCCGTGACCGCGGCGACTGCCGGCGACAACGAATCCGTGGAGGAGTAGACGTGCGCGTTCTCGTTACCGGAGCTGCCGGATTCATCGGGTCGCACCTCGTCGACCGCCTGCTGGCGGAGGGCGAGGAGGTCCTCGGCGTCGACAACCTCTCGTCGGGCCGCCTCGCGAACCTGGCCGACGCGAGACGGTCGGGGACCGGGAAGTTCAC
>JALZEG010000068.1 GCA_030862185.1 Actinomycetota bacterium | reverse complement strand
AGCATCTCCTCCACGCGGCCGGCGATGGCGTGCCTTTCGACCTTGCGTCGCTTGAGGCCGAACGCCACGTTCTCGAACACGTCGAGGTGGGGGAACAGCGCGTACGACTGGAAGACCGTGTTGACGTCGCGCTTGTACGCGGGGACCGCCGTGACGTCCTCACCCGAGAGGAAGACGTGGCCGGCGGTCGGCTCCTCGAACCCGCCGATCATCCGCAGCGTCGTCGTCTTGCCGCACCCCGAGGGGCCGAGCAGCGAGAAGAACTCGCCCGACGCGACCGTGATCGTGACGTCGTCGACCGCGGTGGTGTCCTTGAAGACCTTCGTCACCCCGTGGAGCCGAACGTCCCCCATCGCTATCCGGGCGCCGTTCCGTGGTCCGCCTGGTAGGCGGTGTAGGCCGCGTACGGGTACCACCAGGTCTTCGCGTCCATCTTCGAGTCGATGTGCACGTGCTTGGTCTGGCGGAAGTCGTCGAGGCCCTCGGGGCCGAGCTCGCGGCCGGCGCCGGACGCCTTCATCCCGCCGAACGGCGCGGCCTCGTTGTCGGTCAGCGGGTCGTTGAACCACACCGTCCCGGCCTCGATCTCCTCCATCGCCTTCATCATGTAGTCGAGCCGCCGCGTGTACACGTTCGCGCCGAGGCCGTACTCGCTGGCGTTCGTCCGCTCGATCGCCTCGTCGAGGTCCCTCACCTTCGCGATCGGCGCCACGGGTCCGAAGGTCTCCGTCCGCATGAGGTCCATGCGCTCGTCGACGTCGACCACGACCGCGGGCCGCAGGAAGTAGCCGGCGTCGAAGTCGCCGCGGTCGCCCCCGAACACGACGGTGGCGCCGGCCGACCGGGCCGCGGCGAGCTGCGACTCGACGCGCTCGCGTTGCACCGCTCGCACCAGCGGCCCCATGTCGGTGTCGGGCTGCATCGGGTCGCCGACGACGACCTTCTGCGTCTCGGCCACCATCCGTTCCACGAAGTCGTCGTAGACCTCGGGGAGGACGTAGAAGCGCTCGGCCGAGGTGCAGACCTGGCCGGTGTTGAGGTACGCGGCCCACACGGCTCCGCGCGCCGCCACGTCGAGGTCGACGTCGTCGCAGACGATGAACGCGTCCTTGCCGCCGAGCTCGAGATGGACCTTCTTCAGGCTCTGCGCCGCCGCCGTCATCACCTTCTTGCCGGTGGCGACGGATCCGGTGAACGCGACGAGCGCGACGTCGGGGGAGTCGACGAGCGCGGAGCCGGCCTCCGCCTCGCCCGTCACCACGTTGACCACGCCGGGCGGGAAGAGGGACGCGAACGCCTCGGACAGCTCGAGCGTCGACATCGGCGTGTACGGCGAGGGCTTGACCACGACGGTGTTGCCGGCGGCGAGCGCCGGCGCGAGCTTCCACGTCAGCAGCAGGATCGGGTAGTTCCACGGCACGATCGCCGCGACGACCCCGTACGGCTCCTTCAGGACGAGCGATAGCTGGTCCGCTTCGCCCGACGGTACGACGCGGCCCCGGTCGAGCCGTCCGATCTCCGCGTAGAAGTCCAGGCACGACGCGCTCCAGCCCATCTCGTCGCGGTTCTCGACGAGCGGCTTGCCGCCCTCGCGCGTCAACGTCGTCGCGAGGGAATCGGTCCGCTCGTTGATCCAGGTCGCGAGCGCGTGCAGCATCTCTCCGCGTTCGGGGGCCGGAGTCCTTCTCCAGTCGCGGAACGCGGCGCGTGCCGCGCGCGTCGCCCCTGCGATCTGGTCCGGGCTCGCGGAGCGGACCTCGCCGACGACCTCCTCGGTCGCCGGGTTCACGACCTCGACGGGGGGCCCGGCCCCCTCGACCTGCTCCCCGCCGATCAGCATCTACGCCACGCCCCGATTCGCCCACTCGAGCGCGTCCACCACGACGTCGAGGCCCGCGTGCAGGTCGTCGTCGGAGATGACCAGCGGCGCGAGCAGCCGGACGACGTTGTCGTAGGTCCCGGCCTTCAGCACCAGCACGCCGTTCTCGTGGCACCGCTTCACCACCGCCGCGGTGGCGAGCTTCGCCGGCTCCTTCGTGTTCTCGTCGGTCACCAGCTCGATCCCGACCATCGGGCCGAGACCGCGCACCTCGCCGACCATGCCGAGCGCGTCCTCCAGGGGGTCGAGGCGCGACCGGATGACCTCGCCCTGCCGCTGCGCGCGCTCCAGCAGGTCCGTCGCCGTCAGCTCCTCGATCACCGCGAGCGCGGCCGCGCACGCGACGGGGTTGCCGCCGTAGGTCCCGCCGAGCCCGCCGACGTGCGGCGCGTCCATCACGTCCGCGGGACCGGTCACGCCCGAGATCGGGAGCCCGGCCCCCAGCGACTTCGCGGTCGTGACGAGGTCCGGAACCACGCCGTAGTGCTCGGCCGCGAACATCTTTCCGGTCCGGCCCATGCCGGTCTGGATCTCGTCGTCGACGAGCAGGACGTCGCGCTCGGTGCAGATCGCCCGCAGGGCCGGGAGGTAGTCGTCGGGCGCGACGACGAAGCCCCCTTCGCCCTGCACCGGCTCGACCACCATGCACGCGACGGAGCCGGGGCCGAGCTCGGAGTCGATGACGTCGGC
>JALZEG010000056.1 GCA_030862185.1 Actinomycetota bacterium | reverse complement strand
GAACGACTGAATCTAGCGCGCTATCTCGCGACGCGGCAACCCCCGACCCGGAGCAATCGCCGTCATCGCAGGAAAACTTTTCGCGGCTTGTCTAACGGCGCTTGTAGCGCTCCTTGAACTTCCGCTCCAGCTCGCCCGCGACTCTCCCGATGCGATCGCCGACGTCGGACACCGCGTGCCCGGGCGACGGTGCGCCGGCCCGCAACGCCCCGGCCACGATCACGATTCCCCAGACCATCGACCCGAACGCGATGGCGCCCACCCATACCTGCTTCGTCATGAAGAAAGCCAAGAGGACGAGCAGTCCCGCGAGGAACAACGCAATCCCGCGGCGGACGGAGCCGAGCGCCCTCCCGCGCCGCTCCTGTGCCGCGTCGCGCGAGGCAGGGTCCTCCTGGTAGAGGCTCTTCTCGATCTCGTCGAGGATGCGCTGCTCGCGCTCCGAAAGCGGCACTGTCAGCCGATTATAGGTTCGGGCGCGTTCAAGGAACCAGGTGCTAGCCGCGGTCGACGAGCGTCGCCGGACCGACCGACGAGGCCCCGAAGCGCTCCCGAATCGAGTCGACGGCCGCCGACGCCTCCTGCCATCCGGCGCGGCCCGGACGTTGCCCCAGCAGGTCCAGCTGCCGGCGAGGGGGGCCGGGCGCGAGCGAGGTGACGCTGACGCCCAGCAGGCGAATCCTGGGATTGCCCGGCGCCAGCTTGGCGAACAGCTCACGCGCCACCGCGTAGACCTCGGCCGCCGTGTCCACCTCGGCGGGAAGCGTCCGCGACCGCGTGATCGTCTGGAAGTTCGACCACCGGACCTTGAGCGTCACGGTCCGGCCGCACAACCCCTTCGCCCGGAGCCGCCCCGAGGTGCGGTCGGCGAGCCGGAGGATCTCGCGCAGGATCTCCTCGGGCGCGTCGAGGTCGGCCGCGAACGTCTCCTCGGAGCCGACCGACTTCGCGGGCTCGTGGGGGCTCACCGGTCTGTCGTCCTCGCCGGCAGCGAGGTGGGCGAGGTGCGCGCCGAGCGAGTCGCCGACGGCGCGCTCGAGCGTGCGCCGGGGGATCGCCGCGAGGTCGCCGACCGTCCTGATCCCGAGCCGCCGCAGCGCCTCGCCTGTTGCCTCGCCGACGCCCCACAGGGCCGTGACCGGCAAGGGATGCAGGAACGCGCGGACGCCGTCGGGCGGGATGACGAGCAGGCCGTCGGGCTTGGCGCGCGTGGAGGCAAGCTTTGCCAGGAACTTGTTGGGAGCGACGCCGACGGTGCAGGTGAGGCCGACGCCCGCGATGCGCTCCTTTATCGCCTGCGCCATCGCGACCGGCTCGCCGAACAGCTTCACCGAGCCCGACACGTCGAGGAAGGCCTCGTCGAGCGACAACGGCTCGACGAGCGGCGTGAACGACAGAAAGACCTCGCGGATCTTGGCCGAGTAGTCCTGGTACGCCGCGAAGTCGTTCGACAGGAAGATCCCGCGGGGGCAGAGCCTGCGGGCCTGGATCGTCGGCATCGCGGAGCGGACCCCGAACTCGCGCGCCTCGTACGACGCGGAGGTGACGACCCCGCGGCCCCCCTGCCCCCCGACGATCACCGGCTTGCCCTTCAGCGAGGGGTCCTTCACGACCTCGACCGACGCGTAGAACGCGTCCATGTCGACGTGGAGGATCGGCGTCGAGACCCGCATGCGAACGAGCGTACGCCCGTCTGCTTGCGGGTAGGCGTGACTTCTGCGAATCCAACGAACGAGGAGCTGAGTGCATGAGCAGGATCGCGATCGTCACCGCGTCGGACTCCGGGATCGGAAAGGCGACCGCGGTCGCCCTCGCCCGCGCCGGCTGCGACGTCGGCATCACCTGGAACACCGACGAGGCCGGGGCGAAGGAGACCGCCAACGAGGTCGGCGCCCTAGGCCGCCGCGCCGAAGTGAGGCACCTGGACCTGACCCGGCTCCCGGAGGCCGCGGACGTAGTCGACGACCTGGCCTCCGCGCTGGGGGGCCTCGACGTCTTCGTGAACAACGCGGGGACCGGGAGCAGCTCGCCGTTCCTCGAGCAAGACTACGGAGAGTGGCTGGAGGTCCTCGACGTGAACCTCAACGGCGCGTTCCTCTGCGCGCAGAGGGCAGCGCGCATCATGGTCGCCGGCGGGACGCGGGGCCGGATCGTCAACGTGACGTCGGTCCACGAGCACACGCCGAAGGAGGGCTCCTCCGCCTACTGCACCGCGAAGGGCGGGCTCGGTCTGTTGACGAAGGTGATGGCGCTGGAGCTCGCGGAGCACGGCATCACCGTCAACGCGGTCGCGCCCGGCGAGATCGCGACGCCGATGACCGGCAACGAGGATGTGGACCCGCGCACGGTCGAGCGGCCGGGCATCCCGCTGGGGCGGCCCGGCAACGCCTGGGAGGTCGCCCACGTCGTCGTCCACCTGGCGTCTCCCGAGGCCTCGTACACGACGGGGGCCTCCTACGTCGTCGACGGCGGGCTGATGCTGATGCCGGCGATGGCGAACGTGATCGCGCAAGAAAGGTGAAGAGGCACGGCATGAAGGTCGCGATCACGGGGGGCACCGGCAACGTCGGGACGAGCCTGATCCGGGCTCTCCAGAACGACCCCGACGCCGGCGACGCGTCGCGCTAGTGCAATTCCGGGCCGGCCGCCGCAACGTCGACGTCAGCAACCCGGACAAGGTCTTCTATCCGGAGACCGGGTTCACGAAGGCCGACGTCGTCCGCTACTACCAGGACGTCGCGCCGGTCCTCCTGCCCCACGTGAAGAACCGCCTGGTGACGCTGAAGCGATATCCGGACGGGGTCGAGGGGGGCTTCTTCTACGAGAAGCAGTGCCCCAAGCACCGCCCGGACTGGGTCGGGACCGCGCCGATGCGCCGCAAGGACGGCAAGCTGATCCACTACTGCCTGCTGAACGACCGCGCGGCCCTGGCGTGGGCGTCGAACCTGGCAAACCTCGAGCTGCACACCTCGCTCGCTCGGGCCGACCGCCTCGACCGGCCGCGGGCGCTCGTCTTCGACCTCGACCCCGGAGAGGGCACCGACGTGCTCGACTGCGGGCAGGTCGCGCTGCGGATCCGCGCCGTCTTCTCGGAGCTGGGCCTCGAGAGCTTCCCGAAGACCTCGGGCTCGAAGGGGATCCAGATGTTCGTGCCGCTGTCGGCCGCGGCCACGTTCGACGACACGAGGGCGTGGGCACACGCAGTGGCGCTGCGGCTCCAGGAGGAGCACCCCGACGCGATCGTCACGAAGCAGTCGAAGGAGGCCCGCCGCGGCAAGGTCCTCATCGACTGGAGCCAGAACGACGACCACAAGACGACTGTGTCGGTGTATTCGCTGAGGGCGCGGCCGCGGCCCACGGTGTCGACGCCGGTGACGTGGGACGAGGTGGGGGCCGCGCTCTCCGCGGACGATCCGGCGAGGCTCGTGTTCGAGCACGACGAGGTCCTCCGGCGGGTCGAGGAGCACGGCGACCTCTTCGAGCCGGTGCTTAAGCTCCGCCAGAAGCTCCCGCCGGCGCCGGGCTAGAGCCGTTACCGGCCCGCGCTGCCGCCGCTGGAGTGCCACAGCTTCGCCGTCGCACCCGCGTCGCTCGTGCCGCGGCCCAGGCCCGACGCGGCCTGGATCTTCCGCTGGCGGCCGAGCGCCGCCGCAAGGGAGTGGCCCGCCTTGCGATCGGCCGCGATCTCGGCGAGGTCGAACGCCTCCTGCGCGACGACAGTGATCCCGACGGCCCTCGGATCGGTCCGCTGCGTACGGGAAGCGCCCCCGCGCTTGCGGACCACGCCCTTGAACAGCAGCAGCCACGAATGGAAGACCGTGCGGGCACAGTGGGCCTGGACGCGCTCGAAGACCGTGATGTCCATCGGCCCGGTGGGGTCGTCGAGCGTGACGAAGATGATCCTCTGGCCGGAGCGGATCGCCGGGGTCTGGCTCGACACCTTCACGCCCGCGACCCACACGAGCGTGTCGTTCCTCTGGTCGGCGAGGCGGTTCGCCGGGACGCAGCCGATCTCGGCGAGGAGCGGCCGGTAGTGGTCGAGCATGTGCCGCCGCGCGTCGATGCCGGTGATCTCGAGCTCGGCCTCGGTCTCCTCGACCGGCGAGTACTCGGGCAGCCCCGGCAGTGTCTCGGCGATCGGCTCCTCCAGGTCGAACGAGAGCTGAGGCACGTCCACCGCCGGCGCGGCCGTCTTACGACGGCGGGGCTTCCTCCTGTGCGCCGGGGTCCTCGTGGTCAGGTCGACGGCCCGCCACAGCAGCTCGCGGCGCGAGCGCGTCCCCTTGATCGAGTCGAGCGCCCCGAGGTGGACGAGGTTCTCGAGCACGGGACGGCTCACGGTCGCACGGCGCCACAGGTCCTCGAGCGAGTCGAACGGCCGGTGCGCCACGAGCGACTCGATCTCGGCGTCGGTGACGTCCCGCACCTCGGACAGCGCGAGGCGGATCCCCCAGCGATCCCCGACCCGCTCGACCCGGTAGGTCGCGTGGGACGCGTTGACGTCGACCGGCAGGATCGGGATGCCGAAGTGGCGGGCGTCGGCGACGATCAGCCGGCGCGGGTACATGCCGGGATCGTGGGTCAGGACGCCGGCGAGGAACTCGGCCGGGTAGTGCGCCTTCAGCCACGACGACAGGTAGGTCGGAAGCGCGAACGCCGCGGCGTGCGCCTTGCAGAAGCCGAACGAGGCGAACGCGAAGACCTCCTTCCAGAGGTCGCCGGCCTGCCGCGGCGTGAAGCCGTTCTCCACGGCCGACGTCTTGAACCAGGTCGCGACGTCGGAGTCGGGGGGCCTGATCTCGATCGGCTGCGCGACGCCCTCCCAGGTGAGGCGTTGTTCGCGGGTCCAGTCGTCGCCGAGCCGGCGCGGACGTGAGTCCGGATCGCCCGGAACCGCCGGGCGGTCGGCGTCGAGGTGCCGCCGCACGTAGTCGGCGTCGTCGAGCGAGCAGCCGGTCACCGCGGCGATGACCCTGATGACCTGCTCGTGGTACACGACGACGCCGTTGGTCTCGGCGAGGATCGGCCGGAGCTTGGGGTGGACGTAACGCGTCTCCTCGAAGCCGTGGCGCCGTTCGAGGAACGGGCTCACCATGTCGGACTTCACCGGGCCCGGGCGAAACAGCGAGATGTCGACGATCAGGTCCTCGAACCGGCCGGGCTGGAAGCGCGCCAGCAGCTCGCGCTGGCCCGGCGATTCGATCTGGAAGCAGCCGAGCGTCCGCGACGAGCGCACCAGCCGGTACGTCTGCGCGTCGTCGTGCGGGAGCGAGTCGAGGTCGACCTTGGCGCCGTGCGCCCGCTCGATCTCGTCGACCGCGTGCG
>JALZEG010000020.1 GCA_030862185.1 Actinomycetota bacterium | reverse complement strand
CGATGGCCTGCGGCGGGAAGTACCGCCCGCGCAAGATGGTCGCCGCGCACCGCAAGCTCGCCTGCGGGACCCGGGTCCGCGTGAAGAACCGCGCCAACGGCCGCGTCGTGACCTTGACCGTCAAGGACCGCGGCCCCTACGGCGACAAGGGCACGATCGTCGACGTCTCCCGCCGCGCGGCGCGCAAGCTGCGCTTCTTCGACGACGGCCGGACGAAGGTCAGGCTCAGGGTCGTCCACCACTGAGCAGAGGGGGCGCGGCCCTCCCGCCTAGTACTCGACTTGTACGTCCGTCACCGCCTTCGGCATCGCGTTCACGACGCCCTGTAGCTGCATCAGCTTCATCATGTTGCCCGAGACCTTCAGCTTCCCCTGCATGAAGGCGTTCTGCGCGTTGAGCTCCTGCTTCGCGATCGCCGCGGCCGTGTCGTAGTTCTGCGTGATGGTGGCCTCGGCGTCGGCGATCTCCCCGAGCGCGACCTGCGCGGCCCCGTTCTCGAGCGTGAAGTAGTACTTGACCTCGCCGCCGTCGGGGGCGTCGGTGACGACCTGCTGGAGCTTCGCCTGCTGGTTGGCCGCGGCGCTCTTGAAATCGTCCGAGGAGTTGAGCGCCTCGGTCATCGCCTGGGCCCACTCCTCGGAGAGGAACTTGACTGCCACTACCGCCTCCTTGCTCACGCCTGTGATGGGGCGCGCGAACATACCGTGGCACCCATGAGCCAACAGACGAACGAAGGATCGCCTCGGCGATCCTCCAAGAGCAAAGGTCCGCGCGCCGCGGCGACGCTGGTCGTGCTGCGGGACGGGCCCGGCGGGCTCGAGGTCCTGCTCACCAAGCGGCCGGAGCACCTCCGCTTCATGGGCGGGGCGACCGTCTTCCCCGGCGGCGCGGTCGCCGAGGCCGATCGAGACTCCCGCTGGGCGGACGCGTGCGTCCCGCCGGCGGACCCGGACCTGAGGACCGCCTGCGTCTGTGCGCTGCGCGAGGCCTTCGAGGAGGTCGGGCTCCTTCTCGCCGACGGGCCTCCGGTCCCGCGCCCCGACTCCCACGACGCGCTCCGGTTCCTCGAGGCGTGTCTCGCGGCCGCGACGCGGCTGCGCGCGGACTTGCTCGGTTCCGGCGGCCGGTGGGTCACCCCGACCGGATCGCCCGTCCGCTTCGACGCCCACTTCTTTCTGGCACGGGCCCCGGAGGGGTGGGAGCCCGACCCCGACCCGAACGAGGTCGCGGAGGCGCGGTGGGCCACGCCGGGGGCCGCGCTCGCGGAGCTCGCCTCGGGGGCCGCGCTGATGGCCCCGCCGACGATCGAGATGCTGCAGCGGCTGAAGGGACTGCCGTCGGTCGCGGCGGCGTTCGAGGCCGTGGCCGCCGCGCCCGTCGGGACGCCGGGCGTCCTGTCCACGCGGGTGTCGCCGTTCGTCCACGTCGTGCTCGCGCCGAACCCGGGGCTGATGACCGGACCGGGGACCAACAC
Organism: Actinomycetota bacterium; assembly: GCA_030862185.1. Taxonomy (GTDB): domain Bacteria; phylum Actinomycetota; class CADDZG01; order CADDZG01; family WHSQ01; genus JALZEG01. The sequence continues at coordinate 1,598 of JALZEG010000020.1, read as the reverse complement.
CTATGTCGTCGGGTCGGGTCCGACGGTCGTCGTCGATCCCGCGGTCCCGGACGAGGACTACCTCGGCGAGGTGGCCGCGGTCGCCCGCGATGTCGCGGCGATCGTCGTCACCCACCGCCACTCCGACCACACCGGAGGAGTCGCCGCGCTGCGCGAGCTCGTGGGCTCCCCGGTTCCCGTCCGCGCCTGGGGCGACGCGCCCGTCGACGGCATCGTGCCGCAGCCGCTCGCCGGCGGAGAGGTCCTGCGCGCGGGAGGCGCCTCGCTCCAGACGGTCTTCACGCCCGGCCATGCCTCCGACCACGTCTGCCTCTACCTGGAGGCCTCCGCGACGCTGTTCTCGGGCGACACGATCCTAGGCGAGGGCACCGCGGTGATCGCGCCGCCGGACGGCGACATGGGCGACTATCTCGACTCGCTCGAGCGGCTGCGCGCGCTCCACGTCGAACGGATCTTTCCGGGGCACTTCCGGCCGCTGAACGGGGGCCGCGACGTCATCGACGGGTACGTCGCGCATCGCAAGGCGCGCGAGCGCCGGATCCTCGACGCGCTCGACGCCGGCGCGCGCACGGTCGAGGAGGTCGTCGCCCGCGCCTACGACGACACGCCCGTCGAGCTGCACCCCGCCGCGGCGATGTCCGCGCTCGCCCACCTGGAGCTGCTCGAGCGCGGGGGCCGCGTCAGGTCCGAGGATCACCGCTGGCTGCCCGTGACCGTTGATTAGGGTAGGAGCAAGCCCCCACCCGAGTCGAGGCTGTGATCTTCACGGAGTCCCGGGACGTGCGGAAGGGAAGTTGGAAGTGGGCGGTCCGCGTCGCCCAGCTCGCCGCATGGGGCACGGTCGCCCTCGTAACGGTTGCCCTGTTTGCCGCCGGGCTCGACTCCGCCGACTTCAGGCTCGGGCTCGGGCTCGTCGCGGCGCTGGCCGCCTGGGTCTTCTTCTTCTTCCACGAGGCGCTCCCCCGCTGGGGCTCCCACCGGCCCACCGCATGGATCGGGACAATCGTCACCGTCGGCTTCGCCTGCGCGTTCTACGCGCTGCTGCGCGGAGAGGTCGCGTCGTCGCAGCTGATCTTCGTCCCGGTGATCGTGGTGACGTCGCTGCTCGGCTTCGTCCCGGAAGCCGTGCTGACCGGCGTGCTCGCGACCGCCGGCTACTGGTCGGTCGCGAACGTCTCCGGCCCGGCCCCCCGCCCCCTCGCGCTGGCCTTCAACTCCGGCGTCTTCCTCCTCTCCGGCGTAGTCGCGGGGCTGCTGGCCCGCGAGCTGCGCGCGCACTACCGGGCCGAGCAGCAGGAGCACCGCCTCGCCACCGCGGTCCGCTACCGGCTCCTCGCGGTCCTGAACTCGATCGACGAGGGCATCGTCTTCTCGGACCGGCAGGGCCTCGTGCGCGTCGTCAACACACGCGCGGGCGAGCTGTTCCAGATCGACCCCGACGAGCCGCTCGGCGAGCCGGTCGTCCAGCTACTGCGCTCGATCGCGCGGAAGACCGAGGACCCCGAAGACTTCATGGAGCTGTTCCAGCGGCTCCGCGACGACCCCGAGCTCGAGCTGCGCGTCGAGGTCGAGCAGATCCTCCCCGCGCGCCGGCAGCT
>JALZEG010000003.1 GCA_030862185.1 Actinomycetota bacterium | reverse complement strand
CCCCGAGGCCGCGCTCCCGGCGCGGCTCCCGTCCGAGGAGCTCGCGACGCTGGCCTGGCGGAGCCTCCGGGAGGATCGGGCGATCGAACAGGTCGTCGAGCTGTGGTTCCCGGCCCGAACGAGCCTGCGGTCGCACCTCGCTCCGCTCGACGACGCCGGCGGGGTCGTGCTCGTCGTGGGCGACGTGACGCAGGAGCTGCAGACCCAGCGGCTGCGGCGAGAGTTCGTCGCGCATGCCTCGCACGAGCTGAAGAGCCCGGTCGCCGGGCTCCAGGTGCTCGCCGAGGCGGTGCGCGACGCCGTACGCGAGGACCCCGCCGCGGCCGCTGGCTTCGCGGAGCGCATCGTCGCGGAGAGCGACCGGCTCGGCCGGCTCGTGACCGACCTGCTCGACCTGTCACGGCTGGAGGAGGCCGAGCGGGTGCCCGAGACTCCGGTGGAGCTCTCCTCGGTCGTGTCGGGGGAGGTCACGGCGGCGGTGCACGCGGCGGAGCAGCGCGGCACGTCCGTCGAGAGCCGCGTCCAGCCGGGCGTGTGGGTGCGCGGCGAGAAGGGACCGCTGGGACACCTGGTGCGCAACCTGCTCGACAACGCGGTGCGGTACACGCCCGACGGGGGCCGGATCGTCGTCACGCTCGAACGCGCGGGCGACGCAGCCGCGCTGGCCGTCGCCGACGACGGGATCGGCATCCCGCTGGAGGCGCAGGAGCGCGTGTTCGAGCGCTTCTATCGCGTTGACAGGGCGCGCTCTCGCGACACCGGCGGCACCGGCCTCGGCCTCGCGATCGTCAAGCACATCGCGGAGCTCCACGGAGGCACGGTCGCGCTCGAGAGCGAGCTCGGCCGGGGATCGACGTTCTCCGTGCGGCTCCCCGCGATACGCGGCACCGGCAACGTCCGGTCGATCGCCGGCTAGAGGGAACCGCGTGCCCAGGGTCCTGCTGATCGAGGACGAGGACAACCTCGGCGAGGCGCTCGCGTACCAGCTCGAGCGCGAGGGCTACGAGGTCGAGCGCGCGCTCGACGGGGTGACCGGGCTGCAGCGGTTCTCGACCGGCGGGGCCGATCTCGTGCTGCTCGACCTCATGCTGCCGGGCATGCCGGGCGAGGACGTGTGCCGCGAGATCCGCCGGACGTCGAACGTCCCGATCATCATGCTCACCGCGCGCGACGCCGACGTCGACAAGGTCGTCGGTCTCGAGCTCGGCGCCGACGACTACGTGACGAAGCCGTTCCACACGCGCGAGCTGCTGGCGCGCATCAAGGCGGTCCTGCGCCGCACTGCGCAGGGCGGCGCAGCGTCCAAGGGCGTCCTCGAAGGCGGAGGCATCCGTCTGGACGCCGAGCGGTTCGAGGTGACGGTAGACGGCGAGCCGGTCCACCTGCCTCGGAAGGAGTTCGAGCTGCTCGAGCTGCTGATGGAGAACGCGGGGCGCGTGCTGACGCGCGACACGCTCATCGACGGCATCTGGGGGGCGGACTATTTCGGGGACACGCGGACGCTGGACGTCCACGTCAAGCGGCTACGTGCGAAGTGCGAGAAGGACCCGCACGCGCCGGAGCACATCGTGACGATCCGGGGGCTGGGCTACAAGTTCGTGCCCTAGGCCCGCCCTGGTATGGGATGCTTGGGCCGACGGGAAGTGGCGCAGTTTGGCAGCGCGCTGCGTTCGGGACGCAGAGGTCGGGGGTTCAAATCCCCCCTTCCCGACCAGGGGCAAACCCGGCTCGACCGGTGCAGACTGGACACGTGCCGGAAGACCTGACCCTCGTCGCGTCACCGGCTCGCCGGCGCGAGCCCGTCCGGCTGCGCACGTTCGCCGCGGGGATCATGCGCGGCGTCGGCTCGGTCCTGCTCGTCGTCGCAGGTCTGTTCGTCGCCTGGGCGACGTTCGACGGGGGGCTGCCGGGCCTGGGCTACCTCTTGTTCTTCGCGGGGTTCGTCTTCGTCCCGTGGATCGTGAACGGCGTGATCCTGGTCGGGTGGGCAGGCCCCCTCGAGCGAGCGGAGGCCACGCCGCGGCTCCCGCGGGCCCTCGCCCTCCTCCAGCAGGCGATCGGCAACGGGATCTTCCTCCTCCCGCTGGCCGGCTTCGACGGCGGGTGGGGAGTCGCCGCGTGGACGTTGCTGGCGGCCGCGACGGTCGCGAACGCCGTGGGTGCAGTCGCCGTCGCGACGGCGTCGCCCGCCCCCGGAGCCCCTCGCACCGGGTCGGCCTGGCGGGCGTGGGCGCTCGTGGCCGTGTTCACGGCGTTGTGGCTGGCCGGCGGGGGGCCGGACGCGCTCGCCCCGCGGCCCGCGGCCGGATGACCGACACCGGACCGGGCGTCCCCCGTACTTGGTTCAGGGGGTGACGAGAAGATGACGGAGACGATCCGCAGAGGCGTCACTACAGCGACGGTGGTTGCGATGCTGGCCGCCCCCGTCGTCGCGCCGGTGCCGGTGCGCGCAGGCGGCTGCGCCGGCGGGCCCAGCGCCGAGACGTTCGACGTCCGCACGAAGTGGAGCAAGAAGGTCTACCCGCCCGGAGCCACGGTGGAGGTGGACGTCACCGTCCTGCGCCCGGCGCCGAAGGACCCGTTCGGGTTCGGCGTCGAGTGGGACCCGCCGCAGCAGACGCCGGTCGAGGACGCGAAGGTCATCACGTCGCTGAGCGTCGGGCTCCCGCCCGCGTGGGGCGGCGGCTACACGAACGCGGACGGCAAGCTGCACGTGAAGATCAAGCTCCGCCCCGACCTGCGCGGCCCCGTCTACGCGACGACGCGCGCCTCGATCATCTACAACGAGCAGGGTCCCGACTGCACGAACGTCGAGGAGTGGGGCCGCAAGGTCGACGACCCCGCGTTCGAGATCCGCGAAGGCTGAGTCAGGCCAGCAGCTCGGCGACCTGCACGGTGTTCAACGCGGCCCCCTTGCGCAGGTTGTCGGCGACGCAGAACAGCTCGAGCGCCCGGGGGTCGAAGAGGTCCTGCCTGATCCGCCCGACGTAACACGGGTCGTTCCCCGCGGCCTCCAGCGGCGTCGGATACACCGCGTTCGCGGGGTCGTCGCGCACCTCCACGCCCGGAGCGGCCTCGAGCAGGGCGCGCGCCCGCTCCGGCGTGATCGGGCCTTCGAACTCCGCGTGGACCGCAACGCCGTGTCCCACCACCACGGGCACGCGCACGCACGTCGCGGTGACCGGGAGCTCGGGCAGCCCCATGATCTTGCGCGTCTCGTGACAGAGCTTCAGCTCCTCGCTCGTGTAGCCGTCGGTCTTCAGCGAGCCGCACTGCGGGATCACGTTCATCGCGATCGGGTGCGTGAACGTCTCGCCGCGCTCGAGCACGCCGCGCGCGAGGCCGTCCTGCACCGCGTCGGGCTCCTTCGCGGCGATCTGGGTCTGCTCCCACAGCTCGTCTATGCCGGGGCGTCCGGACCCCGAGGCCGCCTGGTACGACGCGAGGACGAGCCGGCGCAGCGGGACCTCGGCGTGCAGGGCCGCGACCGGAACGACCATCGCGAGCGTCGTGCAGTTCGGGCTCGCGACGATCCCCTTCGGCCTCGCGGCGACGTCGCCCGGGTTGATCTCCGGGACGACGAGCGGGACGTCCGGATCCATCCGCCACGCCGCGGAGTTGTCGACGACGACGCAGCCGCGCTCGGCCGCGACCGGCGCCCACTCGACCGCGACCTCGTCCGGCACGTCGAACAGCGCGACGTCCATGCCGTCGAAGACCTCCGGCGCGAGCGCGCGCACCTCGATCTCGCCGCCGCGGTACGTGAGCTTCCGTCCGGCCGACCGCGGCGACGCGACCGGCACGAGCTCGTCGAAGAGCGGCTCACGCTCGGACAGGATCTTCAGGATCTCTCCGCCAACGGCCCCGGTGGCGCCGACGAGGACGGCCCTCATGCCGCGCCCGGCTCGTCGTCGGGGTGCTCACGCAGCAGCGACTCCTTGGACAGGTCGAAGCGGTCGTGGATGACCGTGACGGCGCGCTCGACCTCCGAGGCCCGGATGACGCACGAGACGCGGATCGACGAGGTCGAGATGATCTCGATGTTGATGCCCGCGTCGGCGAGCGCGTCGAACATGTCGGCCGCGACGCCGGGGTGTGTCTTCATCCCGGCCCCCACGAGCGACACCTTCGCGATGCCGGGGTCGGTCGTGACGCCCTCGGCCCCGACCTCCTTCTCGATCGACTTGAGGATCGGCTCCGCGCGCCCCAGGTCCTCCTTCGGCAGCGTGAAGAAGATGTCGGTCCGGCCCTGCTCCGAAGCGTTCT
>JALZEG010000073.1 GCA_030862185.1 Actinomycetota bacterium | reverse complement strand
GCCCGCGTCGATCGCGAACAGCATCTCGGTGGCCGTGGGAGACAGCGACACGATGCGCTCGGGCTCGGCCTCGATGCGCACCGGTCCGTTGGCGGCCTCGATCGTGACCGGGAACGAGTCGTCGCGCTCAGGGGTCGAGCGCGCTCCATCATCCGACGATCCTCCGCCGCAGGCAGAAAGCGTCAGCACGAGGCACGCGCCGAAGAAGGCGACGGTGCGCCGCATGGGGCCCCCTCTCTGTCCGGTCCTCGCCGGACTCGACGAGACCTGCGAGGCCAGAGCAACCGGAGGAAGCGTTTCCCGGCTCGTCTCTTTGCCACGAAGGTCGACCGAGCCGCGCTCCACGCGGGTTTTCTGGCTCGTCCGTCTCGTGACGGACCTACAGTTGCGGGACAGCGCCGGACTTCGACCGGACTTGCCCACGCGCGGAGCACAGTAAGTTCCGGTTGCTCACCTTATCCCTTCGTCCCGGGTCGCTCGCCGAGGCGATCGACGCCACCGGGCGGGTCCCACGGCCGGAGATAGCCGTCTCGAAGGAATAGTCCGAAGCGGCCCTCGTGGCCGAGGCCGAAGGCGACCCAGAACCACAGCAGCAGGAGCGCCCCGGCCACCTCTGCGCCCCAGGTGCTCAGGTGCGCGAGCGGGTCGGTGAGGAGGTCCCACGAATAGGGCTCGGCGGGGCTGCGGGCGAACGAGCTCCCGAACGCCGGCCACAGGAACGTGCGCGGAGAGTTCCACATACCGTCCCCGACGAGATGGAGCAGCCATCCGACGGGGATGCCGAACACGGCGAGCCGCCGGTCGCCCTCGAAGCCGAGGATCACGACGACGGCGACGACGATCGTCGCGAGGATCGAGTGCGCGATCCCGCGGCCCGACGGCCCCGAGTAGACGAAGATGTCCAGCAGCCCGTCGACGAGGTCGGGCAGGACCGCGCCGATCAGGACGTAGCGGTAGTCGATCCGCCTCCGGCCGAGCGTCGCGTAGACGATCGCGGCCGCGAGGCCCATGTGCCAGAAGATCAAAACAGCGGGTCGTGCTCGATCGCACCTTCGCGGTCGAGCTCCGCGTCCAGCGCGGCCGCATCCATGCCCTGGTTCGCGAGCCTGTCGGCCGCGGCGTTCTCGGCCCGCGGGACGTGGCTGAGCGACTTCCTCTCGAACCGCCGCAACAACGACTCCGCCCGCGCCGCGAGCTGCCTCAACGCGTCGTTCTTGATCTTCCACTCGCCGCGTACCTGCGACACGACGAGCTGCGAGTCCATGCGCACGTCGACCTCGGTGACGCCCTTCGTCTGCGCGAGCTTGAGGCCCTCGATCAGCGCGATGTACTCGGCGACGTTGTTGGTCGCGACGCCGATCCCGCGGGCGATCTCGCCGATCACGTTGCCGTCGAGGTCTTCGAGGACGACGCCGATCCCGGCAGGGCCGGGGTTGCCGCGCGCACCCCCGTCGGCGCGCAGTATCGCCTTCACCCGTCCATCCGTTCTGGCGCGATGGCCGAGGCCATCGCTAGTCGACGACGAGGATCCGGCGGCAGTTGTCGCAGCGCTGCAGGCCCCCCTCGGCTCGCATGCGCTCGAGCTCGCGCTGCGGGAGCTTCGTGTGACACCCGAGGCACGTCCCCGCCTCGAGCGCTGCCGCACCGACCCCGCCCTTCGCCGCCCGGAGCTTCTCGTAGAGCTTCAGCAGGTCGTCGGGGATAGTCGAGACGACCTCGTCGCGCGCCCCGGTGTGCCTGGCGAGGTCCCCGGAGATGTCGCCGGCGAGGCGGTCGACGACTGCCGTCAGCTCCGACGCCTCCGCTGCGGTCTCCTCGCGCTCCTTGGCGAGGCCGTCGATCGTCGCCGTGGCCTGCTCGCGCCCGAGCATCGCCTCGAGCAGCTCGTCCTCCAGCGCGGTCTTCCTGCGCTTGAGCGACTCGACCTCGGCCTGCAGCGCGGACAGCTCCTTGGGGTTGGACACCCCGCCCGAGAACATCCTCTGCTCCTCCCGGGCGATCTTCTGGTCGAGGAGCCCCGACTCGCCCTCGAGGCGCGCGACCTCGCGCACCACCTCGTCGTGCTGCTTGCGTGCGATCTCCAGATCGGCGTCCATCTCGGCGAGCGTCGCGTTCACCTCGTCGAGCCGCTGCGCCTCGGGAAGCGATGCGCGCCGCTCCTCCAGTCTCTTGATCGCAGTGTCCTCGGCCTGGAGGTCCAGGAGCCGGCGGAGCGCCGCGGGATCTACGGTCGGCATCGCCCGCAGAGTAGCACCGGGCCTCTGCGAGACTTGGGGTGGAGACGGCACAAACCTTCCCGGTGTCCGGAGGGGTAATGGGAACGGCAGTCCCGGGAGACCAGGCTCTTCGAGTCGACGAGGACCGGCTGCTCCAAGCGGTCGCCCGCGGAGACGTCGACGCGCTGCGAGCGCTGTACCGGTCGTTCGAACGGCCGCTCTACGCGCTCGGGATCAGGTGGTTGAACGACCCGAAGCTCGCGGAGGAGCTGGTGCAGGAGGTGACGTTGCGCGTGTGGCGAAGGGCGGGCCGGTACGACCCCGAACGCGGGGCGCCGAGCTCGTGGATCTTCGGCATCGCGCGGAACGT
>JALZEG010000332.1 GCA_030862185.1 Actinomycetota bacterium | reverse complement strand
ACCTGATCTCGGATCCGCTGACGGCGAAGGTCATGGACGCGTTCAACGTCTCCTACGAGGTCCTGCTCTACGCGCTCGCGCGCTACTTCGCCCACGGCCACGAGACGCGCGAGCAGCTAGACACGCTCGCCGACGTCGCGGTGGGTCTGATGATCGGCGTCATCGAGCCGCTCGGCACGGCCTTGACGGAGTTGCCGGTCGGCGACGACCTGCCGGGCAAGACCGCCGGCCCCGCGTTCGAGCTCTTCCACGGCAGCGGATACCTGCTGCCGCACACGTGGCAGGCATGGGTGCTGCTGCACGAGCGGCTCGCGGAGCTCGAGGCCTTCCTGCTCGAGACGTCGGAGGACCCGGCCGCGCCCGCGGTGCTGCGCGACGTCGCCGCATCGACCGCCCGGCTGAAGGGCATGCTCGTGGCGAAGATGGAGCGCCTTGCCGGCCGCGAGGTCGGGCCGCCGGTGTCGTCGTTGTCGCGCTCGCGCGGCGTCTAGCCCCGCTTCACCAGCCCCAGCGCCGCCGCGAGCGGGAGCACCGAGCGCGGCGCGTACGGCATCGACCACAGCCCCCCGTGCGCGGCCCCCTCGACGAACAGGTCGTAGGGATGGTCGAGGCTCGTCTCGGGCCGCGCCGCCGCCGAGGGAGCGCGCAGGTCGTGGACGAGCAGCGCGGCCATCAGGGCGCGGCTCGCCGGAGGCTCGAAGACCTCGACGCGGAAGGCCGGCGCGCCGCGATAGGCCGCGGCGAGCACCTTGTTCTTGACGACGGACCGCGTGCGCGTCGCCGGAGCGACGTTGGCCGAGGAGAGCGTGCCCTCTTCGCGCGCGACGATGGCACGCCAGCGCTGCAGCATCTTCGCGAGCGCGTAGTTCGGACCCTGCTGGGGGACGAGGGCGTCGGCGAAGCCCCACGTCCGTCCGTTCTCCCCGTCCACCGTCGCGGGATAGTTCGGTGCGAACAGCCGCGACCGGGTCGCAGACCGTGCGGCGCGCCCGAACGCCGAGGCCGCTCGGCCACGGGACCTCTCGACCACTTCGGCCGGCACCGCGAACACGTCCGTGGGGGTCGCCAGGTACGCGCAGGAGACGTCGTCCCTCTCGCGCCGGAGCGTCGTCGCGATCGCGTCGAGGGCCCCGGCTAGTTTGAGGAACGTCGATCCGTCGGCGTACGCGTAGCTGCCGACGACCAGCGGCCGGTCGAACGACCGCAGCCACGCAGTGATCTCCGGCGTCTGCGCCAGCAGGTCCGCCCCGGCGCGGCCGTGCGTCTCCGGGAACCGCACGGTCCCGCTGCCCTTGCTCGCGAGCTCGAGGATGCGGTCCCAGACCGCGGCCCGGTCGAGGTCGACCGCGATCACGTTCGCGCCCCAGCGGCACAGCGCCTCGAGCGGACCCATCTCGGCCGCCGCGCCGAGGAGGACGAAAGACCGGTCCGACAGGTCGAGCCAGTCGGGATTCCTCACGACCGCGCCCACGGCCGCCGCGCAGGAACGTTCGACCACGCCCGCGGCCGCCCAGGCGTCGAGCTGCCGGAGCAGCGCGTCCCCGCGGAGCTCCGTGCCGCGGTACGGCACCACGACGTCGCGCCCGCGTTCGCCCTTCCCGGTGATCGAGCCGGTGTCGAACCCACCGGAGGACTCGGCGACCGCGTCGAGCAGGGTCGTCTCCTCGTCGCCGCGGACGAAGACGAGATTCCGGTGGACCGCGGCGAGGCCGTCGCCGGCGATCCTCAACGCGTCCTTGCCCGAGCGCGCGCCCGCCTCGACCAGCTTGCGGACCGGCGACAGGTAGGTCTTGCGCCAGTCCCCCTGCCGTTCGATCGCGCGCGCGAGCGACGCGTCGGCGGCCCCGGCCGCCTCCGCGAAGACGGCCTTGCCGACCGCCTGCGAGCTCCGGCGGCCGTCGTGGGCGCGGAAGTCGACTCCGGTGTCCGTGGCGTTCACCCCTTCTCTTCCCCCAAGAGGAGGAGCATCGCAACGGCCGGTCGGGCGGTCAAACGGCGGGCGGGGCAGGACAGCCGGCCCCCGACCTGGAACGAGGGCGCGCAGGCACAGACGACAGGGGGCTTAGTACCCAGGCGAACCTGAGCAGTTCGCGGCCCCTCTTTGATCACGACGGCCGATGGATCGCCGCGACCCCCTGGCCGAAGGTGAGACGACACGCCCCTTCGGCACAGGAGGTACGGAAGATGGCCGCGACTCAGAACCTGAACCTCGACCCGCGTTTCGATCCCAGGGACGACGAGAGCGAGGCGAACGTCTTCGGCGCGTGGTTCGCGCGCCTCGGCGCGCTCGCGCTCCTGATCGGCGCGGGCTTCGGCTTCAAGTACGGCGTCGACGAAGGCTTCATCGGCCCGAGCGCGCGGGTGCTCCTCGGGATCGTCGCCGGGATCGCGGCCCTGTTCTGGGGGGAGTGGTCCGAACGACGCGGCTGGCCGCGGCTGGCGCAGGCGGTGTCCGGCGGCGGCATCGCGCTGCTGTACCTGACGATCTGGAGCGCGTTCCAGCTGTACGGCCTGGTGAGCGGAGTCGAAGCGTTCGCCGCGTTGACCGCCGTCGCCGCGGGGGGCGGATACCTCGCGCTCCGGTACGACTCGCGCGTGCTCGCGGTGATGTCCACCGTCGGCGGCTTCGGCAACGCCGTCCTGATCGGCGAGGGCTTCGAGAGTCCCTCCGCGTTGTTCGGCTACATCGTGATCCTGGACTGCGTCGTGCTCGGCCTCGCCTACGTGCGCGGGTGGCGCCTGCTCGACCACATTGCGTTCGCCGCGACGTGGGCTTACCTGGTGCTCGGCGGGACGGCGGCGTACCTCGTCGCCGAGCTGTCGGGAGACGAGCCCCCGGCGGGCCTCCTGCTGGCCTTCGCGACCGTCTACTTCTTCATGTTCTCCGCGCTGGCGGTGGCCCGCCGCGTCGGGGCGCAGCGCCGGGCGCCTGCTTCGGAGACCTTCCTCCTCGTCGCGAACTGCGCGCTGTACGTGCTGACGACGATGGCCCTGCTGTCGGAGGCCGAGACGATCCTGTGGGCGAGCGCGGGCGAGCTGCGGGGGCCGGCGATCCTCGTCGCCTGCGGCGTCAACCT
>JALZEG010000324.1 GCA_030862185.1 Actinomycetota bacterium | reverse complement strand
ACGAGCAGCAGGTCCTTGCCGCGGTAGTCCTCCGTGATCTCCTTCGCGAGCGTCGAGATCTTGTGCTGGATCTCGTCGGCGGAGATGAGGACCTCGGCGACGTCCTCGTGGAGGGCGGTCATCGCGGCATCTTAACGACGACCTCTTCGCGCGTGACCGAGATCGTGGCCCCCTCGGCGACGTCGAAGTCGAGAGGTAGCCGCGACGGCTCGCGCTCCACGCGGTCGAGCCCGTCGAGCGCGGCGTCGATGCCGCCGGACCGGTCCCTCACGCGGCCGATAGCGCGGGCGAGCAGCCGCCGTCGCAACGCCCGCGGCGCGAGCCCGAACGCGTCGCGGGCGAACCGCACCTCGCCGGGCGACCTCTTCGCGATCTGTCCGAACAGCGTCTCGGCGAGTCCGTCGAGGAAGTCGGCGTCCTCCGCCAGGCGTCCCGCCGAGACGGCCATCGCGCGGACCGCGCCCTCGCCCCACCGCTCCTCGATCGCGGGGAGCAGCCGCGCGCGCACCGCCGCGCGGTCGAAGCGGTCGTCCTCGTTCGCGGGGTCGTCGACGAACTCGAGCCCCCGCTCGGTGCAGTACGTCCTCGTCTGCCGGCGCCGGACGGCGAGGAGCGGACGCAGCCGCTTGCCGTCGCGCGGCCGGAGCCCCGCGAGGCCGTCGGTCCCCGCCCCGTGGATCAGGCGGGCGAGCGTGGTCTCGGCGCGATCGTCGAGCGTGTGCGCGGTCGCGATCGTCGTCGCGCCCGTCTCGGCCGCGACCGTCTCGAAGAAGCGGTAGCGGAAGTCGCGGGCGCGCGCCTGCAGGTTCGGCCCCTCGAGGCCCGTCGCCCGCGCGACGTGGACGTCGTGGCCCGCGCCCGACGCGAGCCGCGCGACCGCGGCGGCGACCTCCTCGGACTGCGGCGACAGACCGTGGTCGACGTGGGCGACCTCGAGCTCGAGGTCCAGCGACTCCGACAGCCGCCCGAGGACGTCGAGGAGGCAGATCGAGTCGGGACCGCCCGAGACGGCGACGACCCAACGGCGGGTTCCCTCCGCCGGATCGTCGACCGAGGCGATCAGGTCGCGTGCGGAGGTGACGACGTCGAAGCCGGGCCCCCCCAGCGGCGGAGGCTGGGTGGGAGGGCTTACGCGACGCGCCGAAGCCACGACTCCGGCTCCTTGAGCTCGGTCAGCGTGGGCAGCTCCTCCGGCGACGTCCACAGCCGTGCGACCGCGCTCCCGCCGCCGCGCCGGAAGACCTCTTCGCAGAAGCGCTGGCCGGTCTCGTACTGGCGGAGCTTCATCTCGAGCCCGATCAAGTGGTTGAACGCGCGCTGCACGGGGCCGGGCTGCGCGCGCCGGCGCTCGAACGCGGACCTCATCTTCTGGAACGACGGGATGACGCGCGCTCCGACGAGGTCCATCACGAAGTTCCCGTGGCCCTCGACGACCGTCATGAGCGCCTGAAGCTGCTCGAGCGTGGTCCTCTGCTCCGGCGTCGCGAGCAGGAACATCGGGTGACGCTGGTCGGGTGGGAGCGACCGGGCGCGCACCTCGCGGACCGCCCCGGCGACGCGCGACGCAAGGCCGCGGGCGTCGAGGTCGAGCGAGCCGAGGTACGTCTCGACGAGGCCGAAGAAGCGCGACCGCAACCACGGGACTCCGGCGAACTGGAACCGGTGCGTGACCTCGTGCAGCGCGACCCACAGGCTGAACTCGTCCGGGACGAAACCGTGCCGCCGGCTGGTCTCGACCATGTTCGGCCCGACGAAGTAGAGCGCGGTGCCGGGGGCCAGGGCCTTCCGGCGCGCGCGCGGGGGCCGCGCGCCCGGCGGCGTCTCGGGGACGAGGAGGTCGTACTGACCGAGGACGCGGCGCGAGACGTAGCCGAGCAGGAGCCCCACCTCGGCGGAGACGAGCCCCCGCTGGGCGAGTCGGACCGGGAGCGGGACCTTCGCGAGGCGCTCGCCGACCCGCTGCGTCAGCGGGTCCAGCAGGGCCGACATCCCGGCGATGTTCGCCTCGGCCCACGCCCCGCGGTCGATGACCGCCCATCGCACCGGCGGCGGAGGGGCGATCCCGCTGGCCGCCTCGACGAGCTGCTCGCTGCGCGGCACGGCCCGCGCGAGGCTGCTCTCGAGGTGTCCGATCGCGGCGTCGGTGGCCGCGGAGGGAGTGCCGGCGACACGCCGGGCGATTGCTCCTGCGATCGACGGCTCGATCAGCCGTCCCACGGCTCGCCCCCGAACGACGGGCCGCCTCGGCGGGCCGCCATGAGCAACTGCGTCAGGCCGCGCCGCGCTGGCGCATCACGACGAAGCGGTAGTACGCGCCGGCGATCGCAAGCCCGAGCAGCACGAGAGACGCGAGCGAGATGCGCGCCATCTGGTAGGTCCACGGGGGGCCGGTCTCGGTCGCGGCCTCTTCGGTCTCGTCCGCCCCCGAACCCGTCTCGGCCTCGGGCTCGTCCGCGCCGCCCGATTCCTGGTCCTCGCCCTCGTCGCCCTCGGAGGTCGTGCCCTCCTGCTGCTGGCCCCCTTCTTCGGTGGTGATCCCGCTCTCCTCCTCGGTCTCGCCCACCTCCTGCGCGAGGACGAGATCCGCCGCGAGGGCGGTCTCCGTCAGGCTCACGCCGCCCAGCAGCAGCACGAGCGCGAAGAGCGTCGCCGTACGTCGCATGTACCTGTGGCCTTTCCCGGGAGGGTCAGGAGCAAACGCGCCACAGGATATACGGGCGCCTCTTTGTTGGGGCGTCTCGCCCAGGCGACCCGCGCCCGTTTAGGCGGAGCCGGGGGCCGGCTTGCGGCCGCGCAGGCGCGGGACCTTCATATCGGCGTGGGCCCAGCACTTTTCCCTGCGGTTGTAGGTGGACAGACGCGTGTCGCAACCCTGCACGGCGCAGACTCGTCCCTCGGGGAACTTCTGGGAGGCTCGTGGGAGGGCCTGGGGCCGGGAGCCGCGGATGGCGTTCTCTTTACCCATGGTGCTCCTCTCGGGGAGGGCCGTCCCGGTGGTTTGGGGTCCTCAGGCGCCGCTGCCAAGAGTCACCAAGCCCGAAACCTGGCACCCTTCCAAGCTCAAACAACTCGTCCACTATTCGTTAGAACGCCGGCCGGCGGTTTGGAGTTCCCTCGGAATGACAAAAGGCGACGAATCGGCTGGTCGCGAGCGGCGACCCACGCACCGGAGGCGCCCGCAGCTGCGATGGCTCGGCTTGCCGTTGCGCTGGGCCGGGCTACTGGTGCGTGCTCTCGTGGGCCCCCCGGCACGCGCCGTACGCGGTACTGCGCGCCTCGTCGCCGACCCTACCCGTCAGGTCGTCGACCACTTCGTGTCCGAGCGCGTCACGGTCCGGCAGGGCTTCGTCGCGGTCCTCATCGCGAGCCTGACCTCACTCGTCGCCGGCCTCACGCTGGCCGGAATGAGCCACCGGATCGACGAGGTCGAAGGGCTGTTCGTGCTCATCCCGGTCTCGATCGGGATGCGCGGGAACATCTTCGGTGCGCTTGCAGCGCGCCTCGGCACCTCGATCCACTCCGGGCTGTTCGAGGTCTCCCGCGCGCGCGCGGGTGCGCTCGCCCAGAACGTCTACGCCGCGACGCTGCTGACGGTCGCGACCTCGGTGACGATGGGGCTGCTCGCGCGCGCGATCGCGGGCCTGCTCGGCCTCGACACGGTCTCCGCGCTCGACTTCATCGTCGTCGCGCTCGTCGGAGGCCTCCTCTCCTCGATCGTCGTCCTCGCCGTGACCGTGTACCTGTCGATCACCTCGTACCGGCGCGGGTGGGACCTCGACTCCGTCGGCGCGCCGCTGATCACCGCGATCGGCGACGTGGTCACGCTTCCGTGCCTGCTGCTCGCGTCGTACCTCGTCCACGTGCGCGTCGTGACGGTGACGATGGGGATCGCGGCTCTCGTCGCGGGGGCCGCGTCGCTGTTCTTCGGCTGGACCTCGTCGCGCGACGTCGCGCGC
>JALZEG010000050.1 GCA_030862185.1 Actinomycetota bacterium | reverse complement strand
GGTCCCACAACGTCCAGATGCCGAGGCCGGTCTGGTCGACCTCGTAGGGGACCGGGCCCCCGACGACGCCGTCCGCGTAGTAGTTCTGTGCCCAGTTCCCGCTCGGCGTGGCGGCGCCTCCCCGCGGGGGGTCCGTCGCCGTCGCCTGCAGGTCCGCGTAGCGGACGTCGTGGCGCTCGACCATCTCGGGGTGCCCCGCCTCGTGCAACGCTCGGTTGACGTAAGCGCCGTTGCGCACCCAGTCGAGCCCGAGCGGGGGCTGCGTCGCGATCGACGCGACGATCAGGCCTCCCGGTTCGCTCCCGCGCGTCGCGGGGTCGGTCGCCTGGCGCAGCGCGATCAACGATCGTTTCGCCACCGCCACGACGGCGCGCGGGGCCCTCTTCGGCAGCGCCGCGCCCCGCAGCCACGCCCTCCACCAGCGCGCCTTGCGCCGCATGGCCGCACGCGCGGAACGGTCACGCGCGCGTTCCAGGAGCGCGATGGACTCCTCCGGCGTCACCGCCGCTGCTATCAACAGCGTGGTCGTCGCGATCCGGCGCGTTCCGAGACCGAGCTGGTCCAGGAGAGCGGCATCCGCCTGGCCCGGAGCCGCCGACTCACCCGACAGCTTCCCGTCCTCCGCGTCGTCGTACGCGCTCGTCCCGGTCGCGCCTCCGTACGTGTCGATGCCGATCGAGTGGCCGTCGGAGCGGCCGGCGAATCCCATCGTCAGGGCGACACCGGACGGCGAGCCGGTCGACTCGTCGGTGCCCGAGCGCGCGTGGAGGACCACGTCCGGGCGCCTCTCGTATGTCGCGCCGGAGTCGTTGTCCTCCTCACTACACCAGTCCTGGTTGGGCGCCTGGGCGGTCTTCGTGAACACCGGGTTGAAGTTGGCGAAGCCCACGACGCGCACGGCGCGGACGCGCGACCTCTCCGTCCTCGTCACGGTCACCTGCCGGTACAGCACGTCCTCGTCGTGCGCGACCACGTCCCGGACCGTGACCGTCAGGCCCAGCGTGCGCCGGCGGAACCTCGTGACCACGACGTCGCCGTCGTCGTCGGCCCATCGCTGGGTCGACCCCCACCGGCGCAGCCACTCGAAGCTCCACTTCCGCGCGTTGCCGCTACGCCACGCGAGCCCGAGCAGCGCTCCCTCGTTCGGCAACGCGCCGAGGCGCGGCTCGCTCCGGTCCGTCGTGCGGTACTTGACCTGGTCGTAGAACGAGGGAGACGGCCACTTGAGGACCGTGATCGTCGCCTTCTCGTTGAGGGCCGCGGACAGCGACTGGTTGCCGGTCGTGGCCGAGATGTCGGTCGGGCCGAAGTCCTCGGGCTGCCCGGCTCCGGCGCAGTTGGTGGTCTGGGCGCGTGCCGCTACCGGAGCGGCGAGGAGCGCCGCGCCGACCGCGAACGCGAGGAGACCGGCGGGGATCCGCCGGGTCGAACGGTCAGCCACAGGGAGCTCTCCAGGGTAGGGGGCCCGAAACATGTCACACCCGGTCACTAGGGTCAACGTCGTGGAGACCCTTCTGGTTGGCGTGATGGCATTCGCCGTCGGCGTCGTGACGACGTGGTGGCTGCGGCGACGAGATGCCGGCGCCGTCGAGCAGGCCGTCGCGCGCCTGGGCGACCGGCTGTCGTCGGAGTCGTCGTTGCTCGTCCAGCGGCTCGAGGGGATCGACACGCGGATGGCCCGGTCGCAGAGCGCGAGCACCGACCTGGCTCAGGGGATCTTCGAGGCGCTCGGGGACGTACGGCGGGCGACGTCCGTCGTGGCGGAGCAGGCGAAGGAGTTCGCGTCGCTCCAGGACCTCCTGCGCGCTCCGCCCGCGCGCGGCGGGCTCGGCGAGGCGCTGCTCGAGGAGCTGCTGCGGCAGGTCCTTCCACCGCGCGCCTACGCGACCCAGCACCGGTTCAGGAGCGGGACGATCGTCGACGCGGTGGTGCGCGCGGGACCGAAGCTCGTCTGCATCGACTCGAAGTTCCCGCTCGCCAACTACCGCGCTCTGTGCGACGCGTCGACGGGGGCCCAGCGCGCGGCGGCCGAGCGCGCCTTCGCGGCGGACGTCGACCGGCACGTCTGCGCGATCGCGGGGAAGTACGTCCTGCCCGACGAGGGGACGTTCGACTTCGCCGTCATGTACGTGCCCGCGGAGGGCGTCTACGCGGAGATGCTTCGGTCGAGCCACGCGGGACGGCCGCTGTTCGAGCGCGCGCTCGAGGCGAAGGTCGTGCCGATGAGCCCGCTCACGCTGTACGGCTACCTCCAGACGGTGCTGATGGGGCTCAACTGCCTGCAGATCGAACGAAACGCGGGACGGATCCTCGACTTCTGCGCGCGCCTGCAGCACGACGTCGAGGTCTTCGCGGGCGAGTACGAGACCATGGGCGCGCACCTGACGAACGCGCGCAACAGGTACGAGGACGGCTCGCGCCGGCTGGCGCGCTTTCGCGAGTCGCTCGACCACGTCGTCGACCTCGACGAGCCGGGCGAGCCCGCGCTCGAGGCCGTGCGAGAGAGCTAGGTCGACACCTCCACGACGATCTTGCCGAACTGTCCTCCCGACTCGAGGAGCCGCAGCGCGTCGGACGCCTCGTCCAGCGGCACGACGCGGTCGACGACCGGGCGGAGCTCGGAGCCCGCGACGACGCGCAGCATGTCGGACACGTCGGCGACCGATCCCATCGTCGAGCCGATGACCGCGAGCTGGTTCCAGAAGATCCGCCGGACGTCGACCTCCGCGGTCGCTCCGGCCGTCGCGCCGGCGATCACCACGCGTCCGCCCTTGCGCAGCGCGCGCAGCGACGCGTCGAGGGACGGCCCCCCTGCGGAGTCGGCGACGAGGTCGACGCCGCGCTTGCCGGTCAGCCTCCGGATCGCGCGGCCCACGTCCTCTTCCCGGTAGTTGACGCCTCCGTCGGCGCCCAGCGTCGCGGCTCGGGCGAGCTTGGCGTCCGACGAGGACGTGACGAAGACCTTCCCGGCGACCGGGCGCGCGAGCTGGAACAGCGACAGCGCGAGACCTCCGCCGATCCCGGTGATCAGCACCCATTCGCCGGGCTTCATCGCGCCGCGGCCGAACAACATCCGGTAGGCGGTGATGAACGTCACGCCGAGCGCGGCCGCCTCCGTGAAGTCGAGATGGCCCGGGATCGGGAAGACGTTGCCCGCCGGTACGCGCACGAGCTCCGCCACGGTCCCCGGCTCGTGCTCGCCGAGCATCCGGAACGACGCGCACTCCGACTGCTCCCCGGCGCGGCAGCGTTCGCAGACACCGCAGGACATGGCCGGGTTGATCAGGACGCGGTCGCCCGGGTGGATCCCGCCGGGAACGCCGTCGCCGACCGCCTCGACGACGCCCGAGCCGTCGGCCCCGAGCACGTGCGGGAAGTGGTGCTCCACCTTCAGCGACCCCCGCAGCGTCCAGAGGTCGAGGTGGTTGAGCGCCGCCGCCTTCACCGCGACCGTCACCTCGCCCGCCCGCGGCTCGGGGGCCGGGACGTCCCGCAGCGCGACGTTCTCCAGGCCGTAGCCGTCGATGGTGAGTGCCCTCATGCCGTCGTCGCCTCCCGGGTCGTCTGCGCGGGCGCCTGGATAACGCACGGAGGCCTTTCTGTCACACACCCTCCCTACGCTGTCCCCAGCCGCACTCCCGGGCCAGGAGGTGAGCGAAGTGTCTGCTCCGAAGCCCGCCGGAAAACCCGCCGGGGCACGGCGCGCCCCGCGCTGCCGCGCCTGCGGCGAGGACATAGAGGTGCCGCAGGGATGGAGCCACGGTCCCGCAGTCCGCCGCCACTACTGGGCGCGTCACCGCGAGGTGATGACGCGGACGAAGAAGGCGGCGTCGTGACCGAGGACCCGGATCTCACGGAGGTGCCTCGGATCCCGGACCTCGGCGACCTCGTCGTCGTGCTGCTCGCGGGGACGCTCGCCGGGCTGCGGGACCGCCTCGCCGAAGACGGCTTCGATCCCGCCGCCGAGCTCGTCGCCGACCTCGTCGAGATCGCGGACGACTACCTGACGCGCGTGGCGGCGTGAGCGGCGGGACGTCAGCGGCCGTGGGCGACCGCGTCGCGTACCGCCGCCGCGACGGCCGCGGTCGCGAGCGGTCCCAGGACGTCGAGGTCCGCCGGCTTCGAGTCGCGCGGCGCGGGGGCCGCTACCGCGAAGACGACGTCACCGTCGTAGCGCGTGTGCGCGGGACGCACCGCGACCGTGATCCCGTCGGAGCCGCGACTCGCGAGCCACCGCACGTCGCGCTTGTCGAAGGTGCCCTCTACCGCGACGAGCGCGAGGACCGTGTTCGCCGGCAGGGGCGAGCCCTCTTTCGGAGGAGGTTTGCGCTGCTCCGGCGGCGCGGTCGTCCCCGCGAGGACCGTCCCGTCGTCGGCCAGGACGTCGCCCACCGCGTTCACGACCGCGACCGCTGCGGCGCGGCACCCTGCTTCCTCGGCGTCTCCGAAGCCGAACCCGCCCGCGACCCCGTGCTCGCGCCCGGCCCATTTCCCGACGGTCGCTCCGGCTCCCGCGCCCACGGGTCCGACCTGGGGCGGGCCTTCGGCCGCGGCCTCGCACGCTCTCCTCCCGTCGTCGCGCCCGGGGCGGGTTCGGGAGTCGCCGGCGCCGAGGTCGAACACGACCGCGGCGGGCACGATCGGGACGCGGGCAACCGGCGTCTCGTACCCGACGCCACGTTCCTCCAGCCACTCCACGACGCCCTCCGCCGCGGCGAGGCCGAAGGCGCTGCCTCCGGTCAGCAGCACGCCGTGGACCTCGGTCAGGCGGCGGTCGGGATCGAGCAGCGCGAGCTCGCGGCTGCTCGGCGACGACCCGCGGATGTCACACGAGCAGACGTTGCCGGGCGGCGGGAGCAGGACGGTGCAACCCGTACGCGCCCGGGAGTCGGTCCAGTGGCCGACGCGCCACCCCCGTCCGAGACCCGGATCCATGGCGACATATTGCGACAGCGGGGGAGCGGCCCGCGCGCGCCACGAGCCCCCGGCCGGGCGGGCGCTGGCCGGGGGCTCGTGGGGGGCTGCCCGTCGCGGGGCCTACGTGACGGGGACGCGTTCGCATCCGCCGGAGGTCACCATCACGATCTCCTCGGGCCGGGCCGCCAGGTCGAAGACCGCCGTCACGCCGTACGGGAACAACCCGGCGAACGGCGCCATCCGTGCGGTGACCTCGAACTCGGGCGCGTCTCCGCCCTCGGGACGCCGGGCGATGCCGACCTCGGTGACGCCGCCCTCGTGCCCCGAGGCGTGGACGACGAGCGCGTCGTTCGCCCACCTCGCGATCACGGTGTGCGGCGTCAGGACGAGATCGTGCATGAGGTCTTCCAGGTGAAGCCCTCCGGCCTGTTCGGGTCGTGCTTAACCTTGGACGCAAACAACGTCAAAAAAAGTGTAAACGACCTCAGGGGATACCGGGACCGTTTTCCGGGGCGCGCTGGTAACTTCGCTGGCGACACAGGAGGCGATTGAATGGGAAGACGAGCTCTTGCAGGCGTCGCGGCGGCCTTGCTGCTGGCAGCTTGCGGCGGGGACGGCGGTGACGGCGCGGATGCCGCGGACTCGCATGCTCACGATCACGACCACTCCCACATGGAGGAGCCGGCGAGCTTCTCGTTCGGCTCGCCCGGGAAGGCGTCCGCCGCCACGAGAACCGTCGAGGTCGCCACGACGGACCCGTACCGGTTCGAGCCGGCCGCGCTGCAGGTCGAGTCTGGCGAGACGGTCACGTTCGTCGTCACCAACGAGGGCGAGGAGGACCACGAGTTCGTCCTCGGCGACGTCGCCTATCAAGAGGAGCACGGCGAGGCCATGGCCTCCGGCGCGATGCACCACGAGGGCAACGCGGTGACGGTCGCGCCCGGCGACACCGAGGAGCTGACCTGGACGTTCCCGTCGGTGGGCGACGTCCTCTACGCGTGCCACGTCGGCGGGCACTACGACTCGGGGATGGTCGGAGTAATAACCATCTCGGCGTGAGCTCTGGGGCGGTCCTCGTCAGGACGGCCGCAGCAGCCGCGGCGATCGCCGGCCTCGGGATCCTTCACGCGACTGCTGCGGGCGCAACGGTGGTTGCGGGTCTGTGGCTGGTCGCGCCCGAGCTCGTGGACGCCGACGGCATGCCCGAAGCCGCGGCGCAGGCCGTCGCGTTCGGCCTCGCGTGCCTCCGGGTCCCGCTCGAGGCCGGCGACGTCCGAGGGACGTTCGCGCCGTTGACGGGGCTGGCGCTGACCCTGTGGGGGCTCGTCTCGGCGACGCGGAAGCTGCTCCCGGGGTGGCCCGGCGGACGCCCGGCGCAGGTGGTCGCGGTGGCGGGGGCGTTCGCGGCGGTCTGCG
>JALZEG010000041.1 GCA_030862185.1 Actinomycetota bacterium | reverse complement strand
CACCCTCGAGCAGCTCGACGCGGTGGACCGAGCCCCACTTGATGCCGTCGTAGCTGTCCCATCCGGTCGCCGGCTTGTTGTTCCAGTTCGCTACCCACCCCCGCGACGGGTTGATCACCTTCGGGTGCCGGCGGTAGGGGAGACGCCCCTTCCACTCCCATTCGCCGGTGCCCCACGTCGGCAGGCTCGGGTGGTAGCCCTTCGGACGCACGGGGTAGTAGCCGACGTGGAAGTAGCCGACGTCTTGGTGGTCGGCATAGAAGGTGTTGAAAGACATCGTGAAGTTCGACGCCGCGTCGGCGAAGTCACGGATCGAGTCGACCTGAGTGTTCCACCGGTAGAACTGCGGGATCGAGTCGACCTCGCGCTTCCAGAAGAACCGCTGCTTCACGAATGCGACCGGCTCACCGTCCACCTCGCCGCGCGCGAACACCGGGCCGTGGACGGTGCGATAGAAGGTGCGTTGCTCGACGCCGGGAGGCCCCGGTGAGCCCGCCGACGGCTTCACGACGAACGTCTCGGTGCGCTCCTTCATGGCCTTGCACTTGCCCTTGAACATGTACGCGTTCGAGTCCTGCGCCGGCTCGCCGCCCTCCGGATCGCACAACAGCTCGACCTTCGTGTCGACAGCGTCCGAGTAGCCGGTCGTGAGCGTCCACGCGTAGTCCGGCCCCCGTCCGAGCGGGACGAGCGCGGAGGCGCCGGGGACCGCCGGGCCGCGGAAGTGGGCTTCCTCCTTGCCGGAGACGTGGACGTCGACGTCCCAGAAGAACGACGGGACCGCGTAGCCCACCTGCGGCGCACCGATCTCCAACGGGTTCCCGCTGGCGGACTCCCTCGCGGCGACGAGCAGCGCGTTCGACGCGGGGGCGCGGAACCCCATCGCCGCGAGGAGCTCGCGCACGCGCCGCTGCTCGCGCGACGTCTCGCGCGCCAGCTCTTCCGCGCCGTCGGGGATCGCGAACGACTTACGGGCGGTCTTGCCGAGGGCCTGCGACGGGAACCTGCCGTCGCGCGGCGCGATCGACGTCGCGGAGCGCCGGTCGTTGCGGTTCACGAGGTCCTCGTAGACCTTCGGTCCCAGCTTGCGGCCCAAGCGGTCGACCAGGTGCGCGTACAGCCCCGCGTTGTCGAGCTCGCCGCCCGCGGTCTCGCCGAAGACGCGGAGCTGGAGGATCGCGACGTAGAGCGTGTCGAGGGGCGTCCACTCGGCCGGATCCGGCTCCGGACAGGGGTTCCCGAGGGCCTGGTACTCGGCGGGGCACTGCACCGGGTTCATGCGGAGCTCCTCGATGTACTGGTTCACCCCGTCGGCATAGGCCTGCAGCCCCTGCTGGACGGTCTTCCCGGTCTTCCCGAACTTGTCGGGGAGCCGGTCGTACATCTTCTGGACCTCTTCTTCGGTGTAGCCCTCGCGCCGCGCGACGATGTCCATCTCGAGGTAGTCGGGTCCGACCAGCGTGGACAGCTCTCCGCGCGCCGCGTGCCGGAAGACGTCCATCTCCCACAGCCGGTCCTCGGCGGTCGTGTAGCCGAGCGCGTGGCTCGCGGCGGCGAACGAGTTCGCGTAGATGTGGGGGATCCCGAGCTCGTCGCGGTAGACGGTCACGCCTTCGATCGGCTGGTACTCGCGCTCGACCTCCTTCGGGCCGAACTGCATGGAGTGGAAGTACTTCCGAAGCTCGCCGTCGGACACGTTCGGGTCGTCGATCAGCGACGCGTACATCTCGCGCTGGTCGTCGAAGTGTGGCCCGAAGTCGCCGGCCGCGACCTCGTCTGCCGTGACGTTCCCGTCCTGTCCCGGCGGGACGATCGAATACGCCTTCATGGCGTCGGGGACGTCCGGCGGCTCCGACCCCTCCTGCGCCGCGAGAGAGGCGGGGAGCGACGAGACGACGAGGGCGCCGAGGACGGCGAGGATCGCGATCCGGCGAGACATCGAATACCTCCAGGCGGGACGGCTTGCTTCGGTCAGGCCGTTGTTACCCGATTCGCCCCGGTTTGCACCGGCCGATTCGCTAGGCGAGCAGCAGGCGGTCGAGCGCCATCGCGCCGAACAGCAGGGCCAGGTAGTAGATCGAGTAGCGGAACAACCACCACGCGACGGCCGGCACCGTGTTGCGGTAGAGCCGGATCGCGCCGTAGACGAAGATCCCGTTCAGGACGAGGGCCGCGCCGAGGTAGATCGGTCCCATCCGGCCCACCGAGAAGAACACGAGCGACATCGCCAGCAGGAGAAACGTGTAGAGCAGCACGTGCTTGGCGGTCTCCTCACGCCCGTACACCACCGGCATCATCGGCACACCGGCGGCGGCGTAGTCCTTCTCGTAGCGCATCGCGAGCGCCCAGAAGTGCGGCGGCGTCCAGTAGAAGATGATGCCGAACAGCGCCAGCGCGGGGAGCTCGACGGTGCCGGTGACGGCGCTCCACCCCACCAGCGCGGGGAACGCTCCCGCGGCGCCGCCGATCACGATGTTCTGTGGCGTCGAGCGCTTCATCCCGATCGTGTAGACGAACACGTAGAACAGAAGCGCGATCGTCGTGAGCACCGCCGAGATCAGGTTCACGGTCGCCCACAGGTACGCGAACGCGACGACCCCGAGCGTGATCCCGAACGCGAGGGCGCGGCCGGGTTCGACCTGGTGCATCGGCAGCGGCCGGCGCCTCGTGCGCGGCATGACCTGGTCGATGTCGCGGTCCAGGTAGCAGTTGATCGCGTTCGCTCCGCCCGCCGACAGCGCGCCGCCGACCAGCGTGTTGAGCACGAGCAGCCACGACGGCCACCCGCCTTGCGCGACGACCATCGACGGGACGGTGGTGACGAGCAGGAGCTCGATGATCCGCGGCTTCGTCAGCGCGACGTAGGCGGCGACCCGCCCTCGCACCGTGGCGGGAGTCGCGACGTCCGCGACCGGTGGGTGGACGACCTCCTCGACGGTGAGCGCGCCCGAGGGCTCGGCGACCAGCCTCTTCAACTCAGCGTCCGCTCTCCGCGAGCGCGGGCACGCGCGCCGCAACCGACGGCTCGGGGGCATGGCGGACGGAGGGGTGCGTCAGCGTGACCATCGCCGCAAAGCTAGCCCAGATGAGCGCCCCGGTCGTGAGGTGGAGCGCGACGACGACCGCGTTGAGGTCCGTCCACAGGTTGAGTGCCCCGACGAATATCTCGAACCCGAACAACCCCGCGGCGGCGTGCGCGAACCGCGCCGCCGAGGGCATCTCGGCCCGCCGGCGGATCACGGACAGCGCGACCAGCAAGACGACGACGCCGACGATCCCCGCCAGCACGCGGTGCAGCCAGTGGAGCGCGAACGTCTCGACGCCCAGGTCGGGGACGAGCTTGCCGTCGACGAGGGGCCATCCGCCGCCGATGTCGCGGGTCGACGCGAGCGAGCCGACGACCAGGAGCGCCAGCACCCCGAGCGCGGCGAGCCCCACGCGCCGGCTGAGGCCCGCGTCGGTCACGCCGTCGAGCCCGTGGGTGCGCGCCGCGACCATCCCGGTGATGTACACGAGCAGCGCGAGGAGGCTCATCGCGGCGATCAGGTGCGCGACGACGACGAGACGCTCGAGCTCCGCCTTCACCACCGCGGCCCCCAGGAGGCCCTGGAAGACCACCAGACCGAGCGCGGCGATCGAGGCGGCCTTGATGCGGCGCTCCTCGCGCAGCCGCCGCACCGCCACGACGGCAAGGGCGAGGATCAGGAAGCCGACCACCATCGCCGTGAAGCGGTGGGAGAACTCGACGATCTCGGCGCGCGTCGCGAGGGCGGGGACGAGGCGCCCGCCGCAGTCCGGCCAGTCGGTGCCGCAGCCGAGCCCCGACTTGGTGGCGCGGACCAATCCGCCTATCGCGATGAGGACGATGGTCGCGAGCAGGGACGCGACCGAAAGCCTTCGGAAGAGGGTCATCGGAGGCGCCATTCTAGCGGTGAGGGTAGTTCGCGACGCCCGCTAGGCTCCCAAGACATGAGCAGGAGATTATGTCTCGGAGCCATCGCGCTGTTGGTCGCCCTGACGGCGTCCGCGTGCGGTGGCAGTGACGACGAAGCAGCGCCGGACACGGCCGCGCCCGACGACGGCGGCGCGGCGGGATCGTTCGACCAGCCGTTCACCGACGTCGCGGCCTACCCCGTGTTCGCCAGCTCCGAGGTCGTGCAGGGCGAGAACCGTTTCCTGATCGGGCTCCTGAACGACGAGGACGCGCCGATCGCGTCTCCGGAGATCTCCATGCACGTCGCGTTCTACGACCTGGCCGAGTCCGACGAGCGGCCCGAGCTCGAGACCGACGCCGAGTTCGTAGACACCGGCCCCCGCGGCCTCTACGTCACGTACCCGACGTTCGACTCGACCGGCAAGTGGGGGGCCGAGGTCACCGTCGAGGGACCTGGCCTCGAGGAGACCGTGCGCGCGAGCTTCGAGGTGGCGGAGGACGGCACGACGCCGGCGATCGGCGAGCCCGCGCCCCCGTCGAAGACGCCGACGGGCTCGGGGCGCGAGCTGGAGGAGATCACGACCGACACGAAGCCCGACCCCGACTTCTACGAAACGTCGATCCAGGAGGCGGTGAAGTCGGGCCGGCCGTTCGTCGTGACGTTCGCCACGCCGAAGTTCTGCATGTCGGCCGTCTGCGGGCCGACTCTCGACATCGTCAAGAAGGAGTCGAAGGACTGGCCGGACGTCGAGTTCATCCACGTCGAGGTGTACGAGCTCGAGGACACGACGAACCTGAAGCCGGTCCCGGCCGTGAAGGAGTGGGGCCTGCCGAGCGAGCCGTGGGTGTTCGTAGTCGACGCGACCGGAGAGGTCGCGGCGAAGTTCGAGGGCACGGTAGCGCCCGACGAGCTCGAGAGGGCCCTGAAGAAGCTCTAGCTAGGCGTCCTCGATCTCCAGCGCGTAGAGCTTGCCGTCGCGCTCCTCTAAGGGCACGCGCACCGGGTCGCCGGTCGTCAGGTGCTCGCTGAGGTGCCCGAGGTTGAACCCGTAGTCGACGTCTTCGGCGATGAAGATCTCGTAGGTCTCGTCGCCCTCCTTCAGCGTGAACGACGTCACCTCTCCGACCCCCTCCGACTCCACGTCCAGGACTACCCCCGTCACCTCTTCGGGCGCGTCCGGCGCCTCCGCCGCGTCGTTCCCGTCGTCGCCCCCGCAGGCGACGCCGAGGAGCGCGAGGCAGCACAGCAGCAGCACGACGACGGGCTTTCGCATCGCCCTAGGGTAGCGGCATGGCCTTCTCGCCCACCATCGACGAGCTGAGGCGCGCGGTGGACGACGCGATCGCGGCCGACCTGCGGCGGCGGGCGGCCGCGCTGCCCGAGGCGAGGTTCCTGATCGACGAGATGTGGCGTCTGACCGCGGCGGGCGGGAAGCGGCTGCGCCCCGCCTTCTGCTACTGGGGCTACCGCGCGGCCGGCGGTGAGCACGGCGAGCCGATCCTGCGCGCGGCCGCGAGCCTCGAGCTCCTGCACACGTTCGCGATCGTGCACGACGACATCATGGACGCGGCCGACGAGCGGCGCGGGGAGGAGACCGTCCACGCGCGTCACGGCGTCGGCGTGGGGATCCTCGTGGGCGATCTCGCGCTCGTGCTCGCGGACGACGCCTTCATGCGAGCGGGCTTCCCGCCCGAGGCGACCGCGCGCGCGTTCGCCGCGTACTCGCGCATGCGCCAGGAGGTCATCGCGGGGCAGTACCTCGACCTCGCGTACTCGGGACGTACGGACATCTCGGTCGACGAGGCGCGGCGCGTCGCGGTGCTGAAGTCGGGCCGCTACTCGATCGAGGAGCCGCTCGCGATCGGCGCGGCCCTCGCCGGTGCGTCCGACGAGTTCCTCGCGCGTCTCGCGGAGTTCGGCAGACCTCTCGGCGAGGCGTTCCAGCTGCGCGACGACCTGCTCGGGACGTTCGGCGACCGGTCACACGTCGGCAAGCCGGTCGACTCCGACATCACCGAGGGTAAGCGCAACGTCCTCTACGCGTTCGCAGCCGCGGCTGCGTCGGGCGACGACGCGCAGCTCCTTCGCGCGCGCTGGGGCGGTGACGCATTGACGGCGGACGAGATAGCGCGGCTGCGCGGGATCGTCGAGTCGTCGGGCGCCCGCGCCGCGACGGAGACGCTGCTGGAGGCGCAGGTCGCGGTCGCGCGCGCGGGGCTGGACGCGCTGGGCGCGGGAGCGGGGTGGGGGACCGACGAGGGCGCCGCCCTGGAAGAGCTCGTGTACCTCGCCACCGCACGGCGCCGGTGAGGTTAGATTTACGCCCCGTGGACCCCGAACAGATCTATCAGGAAGTCCTCTCGGAAGAGCAGGCGAAGGGGAGCTCGAGCGCGATCGCCGAGGGCCGCGCCAAGGCCGCGCGCCAGCGCGCGGTGCACGGGTCGCCGCATCCCAAGGAGCCGCGCTGGTGGCCCGGCTCTCAACCTCAGTTCGAAGGCGGCGACGGCGCCGCGCCCGCACCGGCCGAGGAGGCGGCTCCCGAGCCGGAGCCCGAGCGGGAGCCCGAACCCGCTCCGGCGGCAGAAGCC
>JALZEG010000267.1 GCA_030862185.1 Actinomycetota bacterium | reverse complement strand
CCGTGCAGAACACGAAGAACACGTTGTCTGCCTGACGGTCGTAGGTCTCGCCGATGAAGTCCATCGTGGCCCAGCAGTCGTCCGCGGCCGGCGGAACGTGGTTGCCCACGAACCCACACGGCTTGATGTCGGCGGAAGCCGCGGGTGCCAAAGCCATGCTGCCGCCCCCCATGAGCATGACAACCAACAACACGACCGCTGATGCTCGACGCATCCAACACCTCCCAGGCCTGGGCTTCACCGTTGAAGCCGTCAGGGGGACGGTTTCGGGGGACAGGTGAGTCTCTCCTGCCCGCCGGCGAAAATCATCGCCGCCGTCTCCGCGCGCCGGGACCGGTTCGTTCAGCGCGCGGCCGGCTGGAACAGCTCGACGACGTTGCCGGACGGGTCTTGCAGGAGTATCTGCTTGCCGCCGGGTCCTTCGACGACGTCGTTGCGGAACTCGGCCCCGGCGGCGCGGAGCCGGGCGACTTCGGCGTCGATGTCGTCGACGATGAGATGGATGCGGTTCCAGCCACCGGGCCCAGGCCTGGCGCCGTCGGGCATCGGCCGTCCCGCGGAGCTGGTCGGGCCCGCGAGGAGCAATCGAAGGTTCCCTCTGCGGACGTCCGCGAAGGCCGGTGCGAAGTTCGTTAGGAGCTCGAACCCGAGGACCTCGGTGTAGAACGCGATCGACTCGTCGACGTCATCGACCATGTAGCGCACGTTGACGGTCTCACCGGACGGCATGGGATTCACCTTACGCTCAGGCCTCGTCCATCATTCGCAGCAGACGCGTGGTCGTGTTCCAGTTGCGGATCGTCATGTTCTGGTAGACGGGCAGTGACGCCACCCTGTTGAGGCGGCTCCGGGTCGCCATGCTCTTGACCCTGGAGAAGTAGAGCACCCCGCGTCCGGCGAAGACCTCGTCCACGCCTTCTCTCATCGGCACCGCCTTCAGGGCCGACCTCGCGGTTAGCGGCTCCTTCAGAAAGACGACGTCGTACAGGTAAGTGCCGGGATCCGCCCCGAACTGCTCGGGCGCGTTCTCGACGATCGTTCGCATCTGGCTCCGGCTGCGTACGACGACGAACGCCCGGTAATGATCGAAGGTCTTGCCGAGCATCGTCTCGATCCGGCGCGCCAGCGTGGAGGCGGAGCCCGTCGCCCTGAACAGCACGTTGCCGCTCTGAATGTAGGTGACGACGTCCTGGAATCCTCCCGCCTCGAAGCACGCCTTGAGCGCGGGCATCTTGATCAGGTTCTTGCCGCCGACGTTGATCCCGCGCAGCAGGGCGACATAGGTGGGCATCGGCGACGGCCCCCTTAGGGTCCCGCCGAGGCCGGATCTAGGGATCCCGAGTGCGTCAGCGGCAGTACCAGTGGACATGCGTCGGTGGCTTGAAGCTGAACTGCCACAGGCGCATCAGAGCTCTCATCTTCGTGCCCGCGCGATCACTGGCAGAGACTGCAGGGAAACTGTTCTTCGCCGCAGGCCATCGTGGTAATCCAGGGACACGGGAGCAGCGGCCGGGTCCCACCGCGGATCGAAGCGAGCTCTTCGATGAAGAGCTCGCGGAGCCCCTCTGATTTACCGTCCATCTTCGTCCCCCTTTCGACATCCGAACCACATGTCTCGCGCTCGGAGAGATGGCTGTCAAATCGTGAGGTGAATGCTGGACCGGCGGCTATCGCCTCCTCTTTGCGCGCGCCGGTGTCAGCGTGAAGTCGACGGAGTTCGCTTCGCCGATCGGCTCGTTCCCGTACTCCGTCACGATCCTCGAGACCACGCGGTAGCCGCCCGGGGCCAGACCCGGCGGGACCTTCCACCTCCACCGGTCCTCACCGTCGTGATCGGACTCCAGCCACAACGGAGAGAAGCAGTCGCGGGCCTTGAACGCGCCGCTGCCGCCGTCCCACCAGCTGCACGAGCCGTCCGCCGCGACCGCGGCGAACGCGACGTAGTGGTCGTCGTCGATGTCTCGCGCGGCTTCGTCGAGCGACCTGCCCCCGTAGACCCTCTTGAGGTCGCCGGACCTGATCTTGGCGCCGTCGACCGGGTCGTCGATCGCAGAGCGCATCCGAGGGGCTCCCGGAGTGAGCGTGGGCGGCGCTAGGCCGCGCCAGTCGGCCGGAGGCAACGCGCACGCGTCGCCGTACGCGTCGACGGGCATGAGCGTCAAACCCTCGACGCCGAGGTTCAGAACGGCGGAGTACGCGAGCTCGTAGTCGAAGACGTGCTCGAGCGCGAGCACGTCGAGGTTGCTTACGCAGTGGAGGTGGGTGCCGGGTTCGCCGATGAAGTGCGGGTAGAAGCCGTTCATGACGTCGTGCTCGGGGTGCTTCTGCTCCGAGGTCGGATCGACGCCGCCCTGGCTCCCGACGTGGCCGAGCCCGAGACAGTGCCCGTACTCCTGCGCGGTGACGTTGTACATGTCGGCGTAGGTGAAGCTCGCGAGGTAGCTCGAGGACATGCGGACGATGCACGGCGTGTGGACCCGTCCGGTCTTGCCCCATATCGCCGTGCCGAGCGCCGGACCCTCGTTCTCGTCGGTGACCACGAGGACGTCGGGCTCCGCGAGGACCTCGGGAGGCACCGTGTCGCGCCCCACCACGTACACGGCCGGCTCGTAGTACGCCTTCAGCCAGTCGGCGCCGAGGAGGTTGATCGCGTCGTCCCACGCGCGGATCGCGGCCTCGATCGCCTCGAGGTAGGAGTTGAACGGCGTCAGCTCGCCGGGGTCGCCGCCGCCGAGGACGCCCGACTCGAAGTTGAAGATCTGGCCGTGCGCCGGCGGCACGATGACGACGCTCAGGTCGCCGTGGTCCCAGTTGGCGTGCGAGACGAGCTCGTAGACGCCGTCGTCGTGATCGGCCGCGGCGGGATGCACCGGAACCGCCCACGAGAGGGCGGCAGCCAGCAGTGCGGCCGCAACGCGTCGGAGCCCGTTCACGGACGAGGGTTTCGCCGCGCCGGAGACCGCTCCTGCGACACCGAGTTACACGGGTGACTCGTCACGATATGTGCGGATTTCGCCTGTTATCTTCCTTGCCAGTCAAGTGGGGCGTAGCAGCGCCCCTCGGAGCAGGCGGACGTTGGGGGTGTGGGTGCCCCGAAAGGAGAGGATCGGATGTCTCGTCGATTGTTGATCGCAGCACTGACTCTGTGCCTGGCCGGGATCGCTTCCGGCGCGGCGGCTTCCGCCGGTGAGGGATTGAGGGCCACGACCCTCGACGACGCGCCGGCGGTGGTCCTCGAAGAGATGGCAGGTCGCTCCGTCGCACACCCGACTGTGTTCGGCGGCGGGATAGGGGTCGGTACGCCCACCTCCGGGCAGGGGATCGGCGCGGCGGCGTGCTACCTCGCGGGCGTGGGCGTATTGGGTCCGCCCAGGTCGGTGGCCGTGTTGACCGTTCTGCAATCCTGCACGTTCGACGGCGTCGACACGCTCGCGGCCGACGTGCCGTGCCCCGGCTCCGTCTGTGTGGGCGGCGGCGCGAACTTCATTCCCCCTCCGGGGGGCGTCCGGAATGCTTGCGCCAGTGGCTTCGCGATCTTCGTCGTCGAGAACGGGACGGTGGTCACGCAGTCGGGCGGTGGATGCGGGCCTTAGGCAGAAGGAGGACGTCTGCGTAGGACGAGCCGGCGATAGTAGGAAGGGGCCCCCCGAATCGGGGCCCCTGTCGCGGGCGCCGGGCCAAGTCGAAGAGGGGTTCGTCGCGTTCGCGGCGAATCGCGACACGGGTCCCGAAGCTGTCTTCCCGGAGGGGGTTTCCATGCTCGGTCCTGCCACGGCACACCGGTCGCTCCGGGTGCTGGCCGCCGCCACCATCCTCGGCCTCGTCGTCTGGTCGCCGCCCGCCGCCGACGGCGTCTCGAGCGGACACGGCTCGCACGTCCACCAGACCGCGCCGGTCCCGATGCACGCGCCCCGGCCCGTCCTGCACGGGGGCGTCAGCCCCCACCCCTCCGGCCGTGCCGATGCGGGTGGACGCGCCGTCGCGCACCGCAGCGGGGGTAAGCCGGTGGACTCGCGGGAGGCGGCCGCGGGAGCGCCGTCGGCGCGGTTGTTCCGCACCGGCTACGACTCGTGGGAGCCCACGATGGGGGTGACGGACGACGGCGTGTTCTTCAACGCGACCCTCGAGTACGGCGGGGTCGTCGTCCGCTCGGCCGACGGGGGCAAGTCGTGGAAGACGGTCTTCGACCGCCACAAGTTCACCGCGGATCCGTACATGTTCGTCGACCAGGACACCAACCGGGTGTTCGCGAACGACTACGTCATCCCCTGCCACCTCGTCTCCTTCAGCGACGACGACGGGAAGACGTGGACCACCGGCGCGCCGGCGGGGTGCTACGACAACGCCGACCACCAGACGCTGTTCGCCGGGCCCGCGCCCGACGGCGGCACCGCTCCGATCGGTTACGAGAACGTCGTCTATCTGTGCTCGATCGGCGGCGGCGTGAGCATCGGCTCGACGGTGTCGTGGTGCTCGAAGTCGCTCGACGGCGGCCTCACGTTCGTGCCGACCGGCGCTCCCGCCTTCACCGACGATCCGCGGCAGAGCGGGGACTACGGCGTTCCCGGCCTCTGCAACGGCGCGAACGCGCACGGGTTCGTCGGACGCGACGGGACCGTCTACCTGCCGCGCGGGTGGTGTGG
>JALZEG010000252.1 GCA_030862185.1 Actinomycetota bacterium | reverse complement strand
CTACTATTGCGGTAGCTCTAGCCGAATGGGGTGTCTATGGCTGCACGCAGGAAGCACACGCTCGCCGACGTCCTCGGCCCCCTCGAGTCCGAGATCATGGACGTGGTCTGGGACGCGGGCGAGGTAACGGTCCGCGACGTCCACCGGACCCTCAACGAGAACCGTCCGATCGCCTACACGACCGTGATGACGACGCTCGGGCGCCTCACCGACAAGGGCCTGCTCCGGCGTCAGGAGGACCAGCCGGCACACCGGTACTCCGCGCTCGTGTCGCGTGAGGAGTACGCCAGCTCGACCGTCAAGTCGGTGGTCGACTGGCTCGTCCAGCACTTCCCCGACCCCGCCGTCGCCTACTTCGTCGACAAGGTCGAGAACGAGGACGAGAAGGTGATCGAGAGGCTCCGAGAGGCCATCGACCAGCGGAGAGACTCCGACTAGGTGGGATGGCGCCACGACCCTCGGTGGAGCCGTCGTGACTAGCGCGGCCCCCGCGGTCCTCGCGCTCGAGACGGACTCGGCATGGGTCGTGATCCTCGCCGTCTCCGTGGTGACGCTGGTCGCGGCCCTCCTGCTGCGTCGCATCATCAACCGCCCCGGCGGCGTGCTCTCCGCGGTGCTGCTGTGTCTGCCGCTGGTGCTTCCGCTCGTGGCGGCGCTCGCGTACGAGCACGCCCTGCTCCCCGAGGTCGCGGTCCTGCGGCCGGCCGGGTCGGCGCTGATGGACCGCTCGGACGACCTCCTCCATCTCCTGCTCTTCCAGGATCAGCAGACCCACGCCGTGACGCCGTACGCGCTCACGGGGTCGGCGGGCCCGTGGATCCTGCTCGCGGGAGCGCTCGTCACGTCGTTCATGCTAGTCCGGCGGGTCGTGGGCGTCGCCCTCGTGCGCCGGCTCATCTCGCGCTGCCGGCCGCTGGCCGACGAGCACCTCGCGGTCGTCGAGCCGGCGCTCGACGAAGTGGTCCGGCTCTCGTCGCTGCCGCGGATGCCCAAGGTCCTGGTCCTGCCCGACGGAGTCCAGGGCGCGTTCGCCGTCGGCGGCAGGAACGGGAAGATCCTCATCTCCGAGGCGGTGATCTTC
Source organism: Actinomycetota bacterium (assembly GCA_030862185.1). Taxonomy (GTDB): domain Bacteria; phylum Actinomycetota; class CADDZG01; order CADDZG01; family WHSQ01; genus JALZEG01. The sequence goes on along the minus strand of JALZEG010000252.1, from coordinate 5,068 downwards.
GACCTCGACCGGGAGGAGCTCGAGGGGGTCCTCGCCCACGAGGTCTCCCACCTCGAGACCCACGACGTCCGTGTCGTCTTCGTGGCCGGTCTGCTGCGGGACCTAGTCGCGTGGAACCCGCTCGCCCACGTCGCGTTCCGCCGGCTCGCCTCCGACCGCGAGCGCGAGGCCGATCGGAGAGCCGCGACGCTGACGGCGCGTCCGCTCGCGGTGGCCTCGGGCCTGCTGAAGATGTACGACCTGATGAAGTCGCAGTCGCGGTCGGTGGACCAGGGCGCGATGGCGTTCTTCAGGCCCGGCCGCCCCATCAGCCGCCGCGTCGCGGAGCTCATCGCGCTGGCGGACGGCCGGACGCTGGTCGCGCCCGCGGGGCCGTTCCCGTACGTGATGGCGGCGCTGCTGGTCGCGACGCTCGGCCTCCAGGTCGGAGCCCGCGTGGCGACCCAGGACATGAAAGGCTTCGCGATCGTCCTCGGCGACACGTCGACCCCCGATGCCCCCTACTGGAGGCCGCGGACGCCGGCCGAGATGCGGCACCGCATCCCCGGCAAGGACCACCAGGTCGCCGCCCGTCGCTCCGGGCGCAAAGTCCGTGCGGCCCCCTCGCCCCGGTACCCGGAGCTGACCCGCGAGTTCCTCGTCAAGGAGAAGAACCTCCCGGCGTGGTTCGAGTGGATGGCGAAGCGTGCGGAGCGGATCTCGACCGCCTCGGTGGCCTGGGAGGGACGCCGGGAGTGGCGGGCGACGCCCGTGTTCCGGCAGCCCTCCGGGGGCCCGGTCGCGATCTACCGCCTCAGCTCCTAGCCGTCTGCCTGCGGCTTTCGGCTACGCTAGGTGATTCCCTAGCCGAGAACAGACCCCTGAAGAGGTGCATCCATGACCCCGCTGCTCGTGATCATCCACTCCGTCGCCGCCGTGATCCTGATCGTCTTCGTGCTCATGCACGCCGGGCGCGGCGGCGGTGTCTCCGAGATGTTCGGCGGCGGCATGCAGACGCAAGCGATGGGCTCGACGGTCATGGAGAAGAACCTCGACCGGATCACGATCATCGTGGCGATCGTCTTCGCGGGCACGACGATCCTGCTCGCGATGCGGCTATCGGACTAGCCGGCCCGCAGCACCGATGAAGCTCCGCCGCGCCGCGGCCGCGGCCCTGCTGGTAGTCGCCGCGCCCGCGTTGCTCGGCGCGTGCGACGACGAGGAGCCCGCCGGCAGGGCCGGCACCGAGGAGACCTCCGGTTCGCCGATCCCGGCCAGCCCCGGCGCCACCGCGGACGCCTCCCCCTCGATCCCGGGCGGGTTCACCGAGGAGGACGACGTGCTGGACGTCGCCATCCGGCAGCCGTCCACCCTCGACCCGATGAGGATCCAGGACCCCGGTTCGGTGCTCGTGGCGCGCCAGCTCTACGAGGGCCTGACGCGCTGGGACCCGGTGGGCCAGACAGTCGTGCCGGCCGCCGCCCGGTCGTGGAAGGTGACGGCCGGGGGCCTCGTGTACACGTTCCGCCTCCGTCAGGGGATGACGTTCCACGACGGGTCCCCCGTGCGGGCGGCCGACTTCGAGTTCGCCTTCGACCGGATCGCGCAGAAGTCGAACGCGTCCGATCTGGCCTACACGCTGGAGAGGATCCAGGGCTTCCCCGAGGTCAACTCGCAGGGGACGACCGACGAGCTGTCGGGGGTCGAGGCGGCCGGCGACCTGACGCTGCGGGTCACGCTGTCGGAGCCGTTCCGCGGGCTCCCCGCGTTGCTGACACACCCCGGCCTGGTCCCGCTGCCGGAGAAGGCGGTGGCGCGGTACGACGACTTCCTCGCGAAGCCGATCGGCAACGGCCCGTTCCAGATGGCGGAGAAGTGGGTGCCGGGTGAGCCCGTGATCCTCCAGGACTTCCCCGGCTTCGTCGAGACCCCGAGCCTCGACGGCATCCGGTTCGTCCCGTCTCCCGACGCGGCTGCGTCGTGGCCGCTGTTCGTCGACGAGCGGATCGACGTGGCCGAGGTCCCGTCGGGGCAGTTCGACGCCGCGCGCGAGGAGTTCGGCGACGAGGGCTACAAGCCGTTCCTCGCCGGCTACTACTTCGGCCTGAACCTCGACTCCGGGCAGCTCGACAGCCTCCGCGTCCGCAAGGCCATCAGCCGCGCGATCGACCGGCGCGAGATCGCCGACTCCGTCTACAAGGGCAACATGCAGTTGCCGCGCGGGATCGTCCCCGCCGGGATGCCGGGCTTCCAGGAGAACGTCTGCATCACGCTGTGCCGCTACTCGCCGAAGGTCGCCAAGGAGATGCTGCGCGGCGTCCCTCGAAAGGCGCGGCGGATCTCGATCCAGTACAACCGCGAGGACCCGCACGCCCGGGTCGCCCGCCTGGTGCAGAGGGACCTGGAGGATGCGGGCTTCACGGTGAAGATCCAGGGCTTCGGGTTCCCGCGCTACCTGCGGCTGCTGCGCGACGGCAAACAGTCGGCGTACCGGCTCGGGTGGATCGCGGAGTACCCGGAGGCGGACGTCTTCCTCTCGGGGTTGTTCGAGTCGGACTCGCCCGACAACCATTCCGGGTTCGCGTCGGAGCGCGTGGACGCGTTGCTCGCGAAGGCGCGGCGTACGTCTTCCGAGGCCGTGCGCGCGCAGACCTACGTCCAGGCCGAGAAGGTGATCCTGAGGGAGATCCCGGTAGTCCCGATCGGGTCGTTCGTCACCCACTGGGCCGCGCAGCCGTGGGTCGACGAGATCGCCTTCGACGTCATGGGGGGCTTCGACGCGGTCGAGGTCTCGCTCGACGACGCGCCCGGCGAGTCCTGACGGACCCGGACGTATAATCGAGAGCCGGGCCCTGCGCGTTCAGGGCCTTCGTTTCGAGCGGTGGTGGTGGAACGGTAGACACGCCAGCTTGAGGGGCTGGTGCCCGCAAGGGTGTGGGGGTTCAAATCCCCCCCACCGCACGCAAACGCTCAGGATTTTGCAGACGCCGAGTCGCGCTTCCCCGAAACTGGTGGCATGGTCAGAACTGCAGCGCTTCTCGTCGCGTCGTTGACGCTGACGGGCGTTCTCGCGACGGGAGCCCAGGCCGGTCCGGCGTGCTTCGGGCGCGCCGCGACCATCACGGGCGACGGGGACGACGAGACCCTCGAGGGCACCCGCGGAGACGACGTCATCGTCGGCGGTGGCGGCGACGACAGGATCTTCGGGGGACGCGGCGACGACCGGATCTGCTCGGGCACCGGCGAGGACTACGTCGACTCCGGCGCGGGCGCCGACCGCGTCGACGGCGGCCACAGCGACGACGAGATCAGGGGCGGCCCGGGTCCGGACTTCATCGACGGCGATCGCCAGCACGACGTCCTGCACGGCAACGCCGGCAACGATCGCATACACACGGGGCAGATCGGCGAGGGCGAGGAGTTCGCGTACGGGGGCCTCGGCCGCGACGTCCTCGTGACGCCGCGCGACGATTCCCTCGCGTTCCTCTTCGGCAACAAGGGCGACGACCGCCTCGCCGGAGCCGACGCCTTCGACTTCCTCGACGGAGGGCCGGGAGACGACTCGATCGAGGGCGGCGTGGCGAGCTTCGCGTCGTCGACTGCCGCCGTCACGGCGTCGGTGGGTTCCGGCATCGCGACCGGCGACGGCCGTGATCACCTCCGGGACGTCGTGGGGCTCGCCGGATCGGGCGCCGGCGACGTCCTGACCGGAGGCCCGGCGGCGGACACGATCATCGGCATGGCCGGAGACGACGAGATCCACGGCGGCTCTGCAGCCGACACGCTCGTGGGCGGACGCGGCGCAGACTCCGTGGCGGGCGGACGCGGAGCCGACATACTGGGGGAGGCGGGAGAGGTGTGCAGTCTCCCGGGGGGCTGCGGCATCGACGAGGCCGACGACGCATACGACGGTGGGCGGGGAACCGACCTGCTGGACTACAACGGGTTCTCGCCGGGCGGCGTCACGGCGGACCTCTCGACGGGGACGTCCACGGGGGCCGGCAACGACACGATCGCAGCGATAGAGAACCTCACGGGGTCTCAAGGGTCCGACACCCTGATCGGGGACGGCGGCCCCAACCGGCTCAGCGCCGGCTTCGGGGGTATCGATCACCTCGATGGCGGGGCCGGCGACGACGTGCTCAACGACGCCTTCAGCGAGCCGGGACCGAGGGGCGGACAGGACGACGTCTTCGTCGGCGGCCTTGGAGACGACGTGATCCACGCGGTCCTCGGGGACGACAGGATCGCCGGCGGTGACGGAGCCGACGTGCTGTTCGGCGGCCCGGACGACGACGTCATCCACGGTGACGCCGGCGACGACACCCTGGACGGCCACGAGGGGACCGACGAGCTCGACGGCGGCCCCGGCTCCGATTCGTGCGCGAACGGCGAGACGATGACGGCCTGCGAGGGCTGATCCGCTAACGCACCGCACCTTTTACGTATTGTCCGGATTCGCCCCGCCCGTCCAGTATCAGGAAGGCGCTTTTCGCGCTCCGACTCGGAAGGGACACGGCGATGCAGACACAGGCGGCGGCGGCACTGCGGCGGTTCGAGGAAGCCATCCAGAGCGTGCTCGACACGCCGCTAGACGCCGCGAAGGTGGCCGAGTGGGCTCGCTTGCGGTGGACGCCGTCTCTCTAGCCGCTAGCATCGCGGCATGGCGATACCGATAAGCGAGCCGTCGAAGATCCTGCTCGAGGAGCCGCCGGGCTCCCTCGAAGACCTCGGCGACGCTCAGAGCGCCGAGCGCGCCGCCGAGGTCGCACGCAAGTACCCGTCGTGTCTCACCGCGTGGGCCGTCCTCGGCGAGGAGGCGCTCGCGGGCCAGAGGCTCGTCGACGCGTACGCGTACTTCCGGGTCGGCTATCACCGCGGCCTCGACGGCGTCCGCAAGGCCGGGTGGAAGGGGAGCGGCATCGTGCCCTGGGCGCACGAGCAGAACCGCGGCTTCCTGCGTTCGCTCGCGGGCCTCGGCAAGGCTGCGGAGGCAGTGGGCGAGAACGAGGAAGCCGTCCGTTGCGAGGAGTTCCTGAGACAGCTCTCGCCCGACGCGCCTTGACTTGATCTCCAGCTCCTCGAACCC
>JALZEG010000239.1 GCA_030862185.1 Actinomycetota bacterium | reverse complement strand
GCTCGGTGCGGACGAGTTCTCGTTCGGGACCGCTCTGCTCGTCGCCGAGGGGTGCATCCTCGTGCGCACGTGCCACCGCGACACCTGCCCTGTGGGTATCGCGACGCAGAACCCGGCCCTGCGGGCGAAGTTCGCCGGCACGCCCGAGATGGTCGCGCGCTACCTGTTGCTCGTCGCTGAAGAGGCCCGGTCGCATCTCGCGCGTCTCGGCCTGCGGAGCATCGAGGACGCGGTCGGGCGCAGCGACCTCCTGCGCCAGAGGCGCACCGGGGAGCCGCGGGCGGACTCGCTCGACCTCTCGGCGCTGCTGGCCGCGCCGGCAAGCACTCCGACGGGCTTCACGGGATCGATCGCATTGCAGCGCCCCCGCTCGGCTCTGGGCGACCGGCTGCACGACGACGCGATCGCCGCCGGGCCCCTCGACCTGCACTATCCGATAAGCACGGCCGACCGCAGCGTGGGAGCGCGCCTCGGAGCTGCGCGCGCCGCCGGCCGGGTGGGCCGCGCGGTCACAGCCCGCTTCACGGGGAGCGCGGGACAGTCCTTCGGCGCGTTCCTCTCGGAGGGGATCGAGCTGCGCCTCGAGGGTGAGGCCAACGACTACGTCTGCAAGGGCATGTCCGGGGGCCGCGTGGTGATAACACCTCCCGCGGACGACGCCGGCGACCCCGTGCTCGCCGGCAACACCGTGCTCTACGGCGCGACGGGTGGGACGCTGTTCGTCGCCGGGCGCGCGGGAGAGAGGTTCGCCGTACGGAACTCCGGCGCGGTCGCGGTCGTCGAGGGGACCGGAGACCACGCGTGCGAGTACATGACCGCCGGCGCGGTCGTGATCCTGGGCCCGACCGGCCGCAACCTCGGTGCCGGGATGAGCGGCGGCGAGGCCTACGTCTTCGACCCGGACGGCGTCCTGGAGGCGAATCTCAACCCGCACCTGGTCGCGGCATACGAGCCGGCGCGGGCGCAGCTCGACTCCCTGCGGCGAGTGATCGAGCGGCATTGCCGCGCGACGGGGTCGGCGCGGGCGACCGCTCTGCTGAAGCATTGGGACCGCGCGGCCGCGCGTTTCCGCAGGGTCGCGCCGACGGCCGAGGTCGCGCGGCTGGAGGCGCTGTTCGAGGGGACGAGCGTCCCCGCGGCCTAACCGCCCTGAGGGTTCTGGGGGAACGGGATCTGCGTCTGCGGAGGCTCGCACGGCTCGGGCTTGTCCTCGGCGAGGTCGAGCACCTCCTGCGCCGCCGGCGGCGGCTCCTCGCCCGTCTGGAGCGCCTGGATGCTCCCGTCCTCTATCGCCGCGTCGACGGCCGCGACGTAGCGGTCGCTCCACTCCTCGCACTCCTCCTCTTTCTCGCGCTGCGACGCCATCCCCATGACGATGGCGCCGGCCACGAACGCGAGAGCGACGACGCCGACCACGACCGCCCTGACCCCGCTGCCCCTCATCGCGTCACCTCGGGCAACTCCGAGAGCGCGCGAGCGCGGGCGAACACGGCGTCGAGCATCTCCTCCGTGAGACGGCCCGTGAAAGTGTTCTGCTGGCTCGGGTGGTACGACCCGAGGAGCGTATGAGGACCCACCGTCGCCTCCTGTAGGTGACCGAACCGGGGCTTCGGACGAGGCGTCGCGAAGCCGAGCGTGCGCGCCACCCTAAGCCACGCGTCCCACGCGAAGCCACCCAGAGCGACGACGACCTGCAGCTCCCTCAGCAGCCGCGCCTCCCTCACGAGGTAGGGAAGACAGCGGTCGCGCTCGTCGGTCGCCGGCTTGTTATCGGGCGGCGCGCAGCGGACGGCCGCGGCGACGTACGCACCGTGCAGGGTCAGACCGTCGCCGGCGTGGACCGAGTGGGGCTGGTTCGTCAGCCCCTGGCGGAACATCGACGCGAACAGCCAGTCGCCGGAGCGGTCGCCGGTGAAGATCCGCCCCGTCCGGTTGCCGCCGTGCGCCGCGGGCGCGAGGCCGACGACGAGGATCCGCGCCGCCGCGCCGCCGTAGCCCGGGAGAGGACGTCCCCAGTACTCCTCGTCCCGGTACGCCGCGCGTTTCTCGCGCGCCGCCTTCTCCCGCCAGGCGACGAGCCTCGGACAGGCGCGGCACGCGGCGACCTCGCCGGCGAGGCGAGCGAGCGACTCCGTCTCCATCGGTCCAGTATCGGGGTTACCGCCTGCCGCGGACGGTGACCGACTCACCACGTACAGCGACAGACCTGGATGATCCTGGTATTCTTCACCGGCTCGGCAGGCGTCTCTCTGGAGGTTCGGCATGGCGGCGGCAACAGGTCGTAAGGCGATCTCGCTCCTCGCGTGCGGCATGTTCCTCGCCGCCCTCGGCACGCCGGCTCCCGCGGAGCCGGTGGACGTCCCGCTCCCGGCGCTGGGGGCCGAGGAGCTCCTCGAGATCGCCCGCGTCGCCCTTCCCGAGGAGGGGACGACGCTCCAGCTGCACGCGGACTTCCCGGAGGAGGCGCCGCTCGTCGTCGACGGGCTCGCCTTCACGTCGCTGACGGCGGACGTCGCCCCGGACGGCGGCGTGATCGTCCGGAGCGCGACGCCGGAGAAGGCGGTCGCGGCCCCCTCGGCCGAGCTCGACGAGTGTGCCGACCCCACTTATGCGGAGACGGGACCGCAGTGGCGGGAGTCGGACATGCCGGTGGAGTGGCGCTTCCGCCGCGCCTCCGTCCCGGACGGCCTCGGCACGTTCCGGAGCCAGTACTCGCTCCAGACGGGGCATCAGGTGTGGTCGCGGGCGAGGACGAACTGCAAGGGCACCGACGACGTTTCGTTGCGGTTCCGCTTCGACGGCGACGCTAAGCGGAAGATCGCGTACGACGGCGTGAACCTCGTGGATTTCGGCCCCCTCGGCGGCGGCGCCCTCGCGCTGAGCTACACCTGGTTCGAGGGCTCGAGGATCCTCGAGGTCGACCTGCGCCTCAACCGCGACTACGGGTGGACGAACCGACCCGGCGGGAAGAACCGCTACCAGGTGGCGAACGTCGCGGCGCACGAGATCGGCCACCAGCTCGGCCTCGACGACCTGGCCGACCCGCACGGCGCGCTCACGATGTTCGGCCGCATCGGCCGGGGCGAGAAGTCGAAGACCACGCTGGGCCGCGGGGACCTCAGGGGGGCCTCGAGCCTCTCGCCTTAGCCGTAGTTCCTTTAGAGGTTGTTCACCCCGGCTGCGAGGGCGGGGATAGGGGTGATGGGGGTGATGGTTCCGCGCGGAACCATCA
>JALZEG010000029.1 GCA_030862185.1 Actinomycetota bacterium | reverse complement strand
GCGGAGCCTGGGAGCGCGAGCGGTGGCAGGGCGTCGAGCTCCACGCGAAGACGCTCGGCATCCTCGGCCTCGGCCGCGTCGGGACGCTGGTCGCGCAGCGCGCCAGCGCGTTCGGCATGCGGATCGTCGCCTACGACCCCTACGTAGCACCGCCGCGGGCCGCGCAGATGGGTGTCGAGATGCTCGAGACCGTGGCCGACGTGTGCGAGCGGGCCGACTTCCTCACGGTCCACCTCCCGAAGACGCCCGAGACGGCGGGGATCGTGGGCCGGGCCGAGCTGCGGGCGTGCAAGCCCGGCGTCCGCATCGTCAACACCGCGCGCGGCGGGATCATCGAGGAGGCGGCGCTCGTCGAGGCGCTGCGCGACGGAACGGTCGCCGGAGCGTCGGTCGACGTCTTCGACGGTGAGCCCGTGACCGAGCACCCGCTGTTCTCGCTGCCGAACGTCGTCGTGACGCCGCACCTGGGGGCGTCGACGGCCGAGGCCCAGGACAAGGCGGGGATGGCGATCGCGGAGCAGGTGCTCCTCGCGCTGCGCGGCGACTTCGTCCCGTTCGCGGTGAACATCGACATCGGCCCCGACATCCCGGAGCCCGTGCGTCCCTACGTCCAGCTCGCCGAGCGCCTCGGACGCGTCGCCGTCGCGCTGTCCGGCTCGGGCGTCGAGTCCCTGCGGTTCGAGTACCACGGGGGCCTGGGGGACCAGGACACGCGCGCCCTCACGCTCTCGGGGCTCAAGGGAGCGTTCTCCGCCGTCGTCCACGAGCCGGTGACGTTCGTGAACGCGCCCCTGCTCGCGAAGGAGCGGGGGATCGCGATCGAGGAGTCGAAGTCGTCGCAGTCGCTCGACTACGTGAATCTGATCGAGGTGCGCGCGTCGTCGCAGGACGAGACGGTCTCGGTGGCGGGGGTGCTCGTCGGCAAGCGCGACACCGAGCGCCTCGTCCGGGTCTACGGATACGACCTCGACATGGCGTTCGCGCCCGTGATGGCCTTCTTCCGCTACGTCGACCGGCCCGGCATCGTCGGGATCGTCGGGACGCTGCTCGGAGAGGCGTCGATCAACATCGCGAACATGCAGGTCGGGAGGCAGACGGTCGGGGGAGAGGCCCTCATGGGTCTGGCGGTCGACTCCCCGATACCTCAGGATGTGCTCGAAGGGATCGTCTCGAAGGCGGGGCTTCGGGACGCACGGTTGATCACGGTCGACTTCTAGGAGCTAGGGCGATGCCGATTGCGGCGGTCGAAAAGGTCTGGATGAACGGCGAGCTCGTCGCGTGGGAGGACGCGAAGATCCACGTGTTGAGCCACGCGCTGCACTACGGCACGGGCGTCTTCGAGGGGGTGCGGTGCTACGAGACCGCGCGCGGCCCGGCGGTCTTCCGGCTCCGCGACCACCTTGCGCGCATGGAGCGTTCGGCGCGCATCTTCATGATGGAGGTTCCGTACTCGATCGACGAGCTCGTCGACGCGGCGCGCGAGCTGATCGTCGTCAACGACCTGAGGTCGTGCTACGTCCGGCCGATCGCGTACCGCGGCTACGGCGAGATCGGCGTCAACCCGGCCGGGAACCCGGTCGACGTGTGCATCGCGGTGTGGCCGTGGGGGACTTACCTCGGCGAGGACGCTCTCAAGAACGGCGTGCGGATGACGGTGTCGTCGTGGCGGCGGCACGACCCGAACATCATCCCGCCGCAGGCGAAGGTCACCGGCGCGTACATCAACTCCGTGCTCGCGAAGGTCGAGGCCGTCGAGAAGGGATTCGACGAGGGCATCATGCTGAACCCCCAGGGCTACATCTCCGAGGCGACCGGCGAGAACCTCTTCATCGTCCGCGACGGCGAGCTGCTGACTCCTCCACTGGCCGCGGGGCCGCTACCGGGCATCACGCGTGCCTCGGTGATCGCGATCGCGCGCGACCTGGGGATCAGCGTCTTCGAGACCCTGCTGACGAGGGCCGACCTCTACCTCGCGGAGGAGATGTTCTGCGTAGGCACGGCGGCCGAGGTGACGCCGGTGAGAGAGGTGGACGGCCGGGTGATCGGCGACCCCGGCCCGGTGACCCTGGCGTTGCAGCAGAAGTACTTCCAGATCGTGAAGGGCGAGGACGACAAGTACTCGGACTGGCTCGAGTA
>JALZEG010000187.1 GCA_030862185.1 Actinomycetota bacterium | reverse complement strand
ACCGCGTCGGGCTTGTGCGGGTCGACGCTCGCGAACCCCACGAACTGCTCGGGAAAGGCGCGGCAGATCTCCGCGACGCGGTCGTTCGTCAGCGGCGGCAGCCCGGTCGCGGTCTCGGCGTCCCACGCGAGCAGCACGCCGAGCAGGTCCCACTCCCGGTACTCGGCCGCCATCTCCTCGGCCGTGCGGACCCGCACCTCGCTGCGGAAGTACTTCGCGGTCGCCTCCAGCATCGGCCCGATCGAGCCCTGCAGCCATTCCGCAGTCGACGCGTGGACGTGGAAGTCGATCGCTCGGGGCAAGGGAACCTCCTTAGAGGAAGAAGAACGACACGGCCATGATGCAGTAGGCGCCGACGAGCTGCGCGCCCTCGAACCAGTTGGAGCGGCCGTCGAGCGCGATGAAGCCGAGCACGATCGACGAGAACGCGACGGCGGCGATCTCGAAGCTGGAGAAGATGAGGTCGAGGTACGGCTCGCCGACGAGCAGCGATGCGAAGACGAGCATCGGCGCGATGAACAGAGCGATCTGGGTCGACGACCCGATCGCTATCTCGATCGAGATGTCCATCTTGTTCTTGCGCGCGAGGAATATCGCGGAGGAGTGCTCCGCCGCGTTGCCGACGATCGGGACGACGATGAGCCCGACGAACAGCTTGCTCATGCCGAGCTCCTCGACCGTCGGCTCGAGCGCACCGACGAGGAACTCCGCCATCAGCGCGACGAACACCGTGGCACCGCCGAGCAGGGCCATGGCCTGCCCCACGGACCACTTCGCCTCACCATGGTCGAACTCGGAGCGGAACAGCGACTTGTGCGTCTTGAGCGAGAACAGCAGGCCCAGCCCGTAGAGCACGACCAGGATGACCGACACCCCCACCGACACCGCCTCGGTGCGGAACTCGCTCGCGGCCGGCGTCAGCGCGAACAGCGCCGGCAGCGTGAGCCCGATCACCGCGATGACGAGCGAGCTCGAGTGCAGCCCCGACGCGGCGCGGTTGAACGTCTGCTCGCCCCGGCCCCAGCCCCCGACGAGGAACGACAGTCCGAGCACGAGCAGGACGTTGCCGATGATCGACCCGGTGATCGACGCCTTCACGACCTCGAGCTCGCCCTCGAGGATCAAGAAGAAGGCGATGATCATCTCGGTGACGTTGCCGAACGTCGCGTTCAGCAGCCCGCCCTTCTGCGGCCCGACCCGCGCCGCCAGGTCTTCGGTCGCGTGTCCGATCAGGCCCGCGAGCGGAAGGATCGCGACCGCGGACGTGGCGAAGATGGCGATCGGGTCGCCGTGCGCGATCTCCAGCGCGATCGCGACGGGGACGAACACGAGCAGCCATTCGAGCCGCGGCCTCGGCATGGAGGGACGTTACAGCGGCGCCTCGTCGAGCGTCGCGCGCAGGAGCGCCGCGGCCTCGGCCGGGTCGGCCGCCTCGGCGATCGCGCGCACGACGACGACGCGCCGCGCCCCGGCCCCGAGGACGTCGGCCAGGTTCGTCGCGTCGATCCCGCCGATCGCGAACCACGGGAGGTCGTCCGGCACGACCTCCGCCGCGTAGCGCAGCAGCCCGAGGCCCGTGGCCTCGCGCCCCGGCTTCGTCGGCGTCTCGTACACGGGGCCGACCGCGATGTAGTCGGGGCGGACCTCCCACCTCAGGACGTCGTCGATCTGCTCGGCCGAGTGCGTGGACCATCCCACCAGCACGGCCGGCGCGATCGTGCGCGCCGCGGGGGCCGGGAGGTCGTCCTGTCCCAGGTGCACCCCGGTCGCGCCGGCGCTCGCCGCGACGTCGGGACGGTCGTTAACGAAGAACGGGACGCCGACGGACCTGCACGCGACGGCGAGGCCCTGCGCGGCCCGCAGCATCGGGCCCGCCTCCATCTCCTTCTCGCGCAGCTGCACCACGTCGACGCCCGCGCCGGCGAGCTCGGGGACGAGATCGACCAGCGGCCCCGCCGGGAGGCGGGCAGGCGATACGAAGTAGAGCCGCGCCGCTGCGAGCGTCACAGCGCGAGCGCCTCCGGGCCGTCCTCTCCCGACACCGGCGCGTCCGGATCCTCGCCGGCCTCCTTCTCGTACTCCTTCATCCGCTCGGCGACCGCGCGGAGGGCGGAGGGCGTCCGGAGCAGCGCGAGCGAGACGATGAGGTAAGGCGTGACGTCGAAGAGGACCTCGTGCCAGCGCTTGTCGAGCAGGCTGGCCGTGCCGATCCACACGATCACGAGCGATACCAGCAATGCCGCGAGCCGCCGGGCGAGGTGCGGGTCAGCCGCGCGCTCCACGCGCGCCCGCATCAGCACGACGGCGCTGCGCCCGCGCGTCCGGCGCAGCCTCCACCACGTCTTGCGCGCCGGGTAGAAGCGGCCGAGCCCTTCGAGGAAGCCGAAGGCCACGACGGCGGCGAACGAGGCGACGATGGCGCTGGTCACGGCCCCAGGCTACGTCGGCGTCGACCGCTCCGGACGCGAGACGCGCCGGAGGGGCGGGATGCCCGCCCCTCCGGTCGACAACGTATTAGTGGGTGCCTACTTCGGCAGCTTCACGCCCTTGCCGGCCGTGTAGGTGAACGTCGCGTCCGCACCGGTGTGCATGCAGACGATCGCTTTCGTCCACTTGAGGCCCTGGGCCTTCGGGATGACGCCGGACTCTCCGCCGGGCCCCCGCTCCTCGAAGCTGTAGTTGGGCGGCGCATGCGTGCGGTCGAGCGCCTGCTCGGTCGTCCCGAACTCGGTGTAGAAGGTGATGTCCAGGTCCACGTCTCCCTGACCGCCGGTCACCTCGAGGACGAACGGCTTCCCGATCGTGGCGGGATCCACCTCGAACTCGAACCCGACGATGCCGTTGTTGACGCCGCCGCTGAGGACGGACGCACGGCGGTGCAGCCCGGAGTAGCACGTCGCGAACGTGTCGCCGTAGAACGGGGCCATCATCGCGATCTCGCCCTCGACCGTCTGCTGCTTGGGGGCCGCGTTCGACGGGCCCATCAGCATCGAGACGCCGAGCAATGCCGCTGAGGTGAGGCCTATGAGCTTCTTCACGGGAGCTTCACCCCTTTGCCTGCCGTGTAGTCGAAGCTGGCACCGGCGGCTGCGCCGTTCGTGCCGCTGTAGAGGCAGACGATCGCCTTGGTGTAGTCGCCCTTCGGGATGATCCCGGACTCGCCGCCCGGCTCACGCTCCTCGAACGAGTACGACACCGGCGCACCGGCCCCCTGGGGGTCGCCGATGACGTCGTCGATCGTCCCGAACTCGTAGTAGTAGACGATGTCGAGGTCGACGTCGCCCTGACCGCCGGTGACCTCGAGGACGAACGGCTTGCCGATCGTCGCCGGGTCCACGTCGAAGTGGTAGCCGATGACGCCGTTGACCTGCTCGTTCGTCACGATCGCGAAACGGCGGTGCAGCCCGGCGAAGCAGCCGGTGCCGTCGGTGAACGGAGCAGGAAGGGCGACCGAGCCCGACACCTTCTGCTGCTTCGGCTTCGGCTTGGCAGCCGTCGCGTTCGTCGTCGCCAGCGAGCCCACGACGAGCCCCGCCAGCGCAATAGCCGTCAGCTTCTTCATGGTCCTTTACCTCCGGTAGAAGTTCGTCTACCGGAGATGGTTCGGCGCCGGTCAATCGCCTCCTTCAGGGCCCCCTGCCCTTTTGGGTCAGACGATGACCCGCGGTAGCGGTCCCGTGTCGTCCTCGTCCGGAGGCCCGGTCACCTCCGGCGCGGAGGCCGCCGGCAGCAGGCCCGAGGTGACGAGCGCCGTCACCGCCCGGTAGAAGTCGTCGGGGTGCGACAGGTACGCGATGCGGCTGAGGGCCTGGTCCTGGCCGGCAGTCTCGACGATCAGCTCGCCGTAGCCGAGCAGCCGCCCCCACAGCGAGCGCTGATAGGTCATGTCGGTCAGGTTGCCGAGGGGCATCGAGGCGACCTTCCTCGTGAGCAGCCCGGAGACCTCGAAGATCCGCTTCTCCGTCACGTAGATGCGGTCGACCCACCACTCCCAGACCCGCCACAGGAACCGGACCAGGAACCACAGCGCGACGAGGCCCCCGAGCGTGTCGAGGAGGTCCCCCCCGTCGCCGGGGCTCACGACGAGGCCCAGGACCAGGGCGATCGCCATCGCGGCGACCGCGGCGAGGGCGGGCCGCGCCAGGACGGCGACGTGCCGGCGCGCCTGCAGGACGACGTGCTCGTCGCCCGAGAGATAGCGGCCCGGGCCGGTCAGCACGGCGCTAGACGAGGGACCTCACGAACCGGGAGAGGCTGTCTGCTGCGGTGGACAGCCACTCGCCTGCGCTCTCCCCGGTCATCTTGACGAGCCGCGCGGCCTCGTTCGGGGACTCGATGAGGAAGAAGACCCCGAACGCGATCAACAGGAACCACATGACCCTCTTGAGGCTCATCATCAACAATCATAGGGTCACGGGCCGGGTTCGTGTGGATTAGTCGCGCTCGGTCCACCACCCGAGCCACAGCTTCCGGGAGGTCCTCAGGTGCTCCCGCGAGCGGGAGAACACCTCGAGGGTGACGGTCCCGTCGTAGGCCGCCTCCTTGAGCCAGCGGACGACCTGCCTCCAGTCGATGCTCCCGGCCCCCAGCGGCAGGTGGCGGTCCTCGGTTCCCCCGGTGTTGTCGGAGAGGTGGACGTGGGCGAGCCGGTCCCCGTAGGCCTTCAGGAGGTCCGGCGCCCGGTTCGCTTCCCCCAGACCGAGCCTGAGGTTCGCGTGGCCGACGTCCAGGTGGAAGCCGGCGTCGGGGGTCGTCCGGAAGATCTCGACGAAGTCGTCCACCCTGGAGAAGCGGTTGTCGAGGTTCTCGACCATGAGCCTGATGCCGCGCGCCGCCGCGTCCTCGGCCAGCGCCGCGATCGCATCGGCGTTCGCAGCCCGCACGCGGTCGGGGGACTGCAGGGGGACCCGCTGGTCCGGGTGCACGTTGACGAGCTCGACCTCGGCGTCGGCGAAGACGTCGAGGGCGCGCCGGAAGAGGTCGCGCGCTACCTTGCGCAGCTCCGGGAACGGCGACGCGATCGGCAGGTAGTAGGGCGTGTGGCCGACGGCGCCGAGCCCGAGGTCCCCGAGCAGGCGGCCCACGTCCTTGCCGTCGGGGAACCACGCGGCCGGCGGCTCCAGCGTGAGGTCCACGAAGTCGAAGCCGTCCTCGGCGATGCGGTGGATCTCCTTCGCCACCGAGCGGCCCGGGAAGTTCATCGCTCCTACCAGCATCCGGCGAGCATACGCAGACGCTCCGGCCCCTATCCTCGGGCCGTGGATGCCTACGAGGCGATCATGACGCGCCGCTCGGTGCCTCGCTGTGACGGCGAGGTGGGCCGGGAGCTGATCGACAAGGTCCTCGCCGCCGCAGTGCGGGCTCCCAACCACCACCTGACGCAGCCGTGGCGCTTCGTCGTGCTCGCCGGCGACGCCCGCGCCGAGCTGGCGCAGGCGTGGGCCCGGGGGCTCGAACGCGAGGGCAAGGACGCGGCGCGCATCCCCGAGAAGGTCCGGCGCGCGCCGGTGATCGTGTGCGTGCTCGAGCGTCCGCACCTCGACAACCCAAAGGTCGTCGAGATCGACGAGCACTACGCCGTCGGCGCGGCGATCCAGAACATGCTGCTCGCCGCGCACGCGCTGGGCCTCGGGGCGATGCACCGGACGGGCGCGGCCACGACACTGCCCGAGGTCCGCGACTACCTGGGGGCACGAACCGACGAGCTGATCGCCGGCTTCGTCTACGTCGGACGTCCGCCCGAAGGAGACGACGCGCGGCCCCGGTCGCGCCGCACACCCCATTCGGACGTCACGGAGTGGCGCGGATGGTGAAGCCAAGGAGGGCCGCCTTCTTCGACCTCGACAAGACGCTGATCCCGGGCTCGAGCCTGTTCCTGCTCGCACGCGGCGCGTACGAGCGCGACATGTTCAAGGTCCGCGACCTGCTGCGCTTCGCGTGGGGGCAGGCCACGTTCCGGCTCGCCGGCGAGAGGGCCAGCAACGTGGAGATGTCGCAGACCTCGACGCTCGAGTTCGTGACCGGGCACAAGAGCAGCGAGCTCGTCGAGTGGGGGAAGCAGATCGCGGAGGAGCGGATCCTTCCGCGCGTCTACGAGGACATCGTGCGCGTGATCGACGAACACAAGCAGCGCGGCGACCTGACTTTCCTCGTCACCGCGGCCCCCGTGGAGCTCGCGAGCACGATCGCCGAGGCGCTCGACATGACCGGTGCGATCGCGACGGTGTCGGAGGTGGACTCCGAGGGCTACTACACGGGCAGGCTCGTCGGCGCGGTGATGCACGGCCCGGAGAAGGCGAAGGCGGTCGCGGAGGTCGCGGCCGAGCGCGGGATTGACCTCGCCGACTGCGCCGCGTACTCCGACTCCGTCAACGACCTGCCGCTGCTCGAGACCGTCGGCGACCCGCACGCCGTGAACCCGGAGCACGAGCTCCGGCGGATCGCGCGCGTGAGGGGCTGGCACGTCCACGAGCTGCGCACGCGGCGGCGGGCACTGCTGATCGGGATACCCGCGGGGCTCGGCGGCGCCGGCCTGTTCGCGTCCGGCATCGCCGTCGGCATGTGGGCGCAGCGGCGAGCGTGGGCCCGGCGGCGGCCGCTCGAGAAGCTCGGACGCCGGTTGAGGATCTGAGCTTCCTTTCGCGCCCGAAGGGGGATTCCGCGTTCTGCGTGCAGAAGGGTTGCCCCCGAACCTTCGACACGCAACCTTCGACACGCAATGGGAGAAGGGAGCACCCATGAGAAGGAAGCTCGCAGCCGCCGTCGTCGCTGCCGCGTTCGTCGCGGCCCCCGTGGCAGCCGTGCCCGCGCAGGCGTCGGAGACGCACATCTGCTCGGCCTTCGCATACCCGTACGACCAGCCCTGCTGGATCGTGATGGGAGTCGTCTGTCGCCGGCCGGTCCCACCGCTGACGATCTGCCGTTAGAGATCGAGGAAAAAACAACAGACCCGGATCCCAAGGGCGGGAAGCTGGGCGCCGGCTGAGGATCTGAGCTACAACGGCTTCGTCTGCCCGCCCCGCTGCTCGGCGCGGCGTTCGCTCTCGGCGTTGAGCTCCGCGCCCACCATGATCGTCAGCGCGCTCAGGTACAGCCAGAAGATCAACACGATGACGCCGGCCAGCGAGCCGTACGTCTTGCCGTAGCTCGCGAACTCGTTCACGTAGAACCCGAACGCGCCGGAGACGACCAGCCAGAGGATCGCTCCGACTAGACCTCCCGGCGTCACCCACACCCACTTCGGCGACTCGCGCTTCGGCCCGATGTAATAGAGGAACGCGAACAGCACGATCACGGCGGGGATCGTGACGATCCAGCCGGTCACGGCGACGGCTCCCTCCCCCGCGATGAAGGGAGTCGGCACTCCGCCCAGGAGCCCGGCCGCCACCAACAGCGCGAACGCGACGAGGCGTTTCCCGACGAACTTCCGGTCCTCACCTATGTCGTACGCGACGTTGAGGCCGGACTGCAACGCGACCATCCCCGACGATGCGCTCCAGAGCGCTAGCGCGACGCCGACGATTGCCGCGGTGAGGGAGGCTCCCTGCGCGGGATCTCGGCCCTGCACCGCGTCGACGACGACCTGGCCGGTCCCGCCGGGGAGCGCGCTGCGCACGGTGTCGACCAGCGTGTCGGTGCTCGTGCCGGTGAGGTCGAGGATGCCGATGACCGCGATCACCGCGGGAAAGATCGCGAGGAAGAAGTAGTAGGCCATCCCGGCGGCGACGAGCGTGGCGCGGTCGTCCTTCACCTCTTTCAGCGCGCGCTTCGCCGTGACCTTCCAATCGGACGGCTCGAGCTCGGCCGGCGTGTCGGGGGCCGCGGGGGCCGGACGAGACGGCGCCTCTGCCGGAGGCTCGCCGCGCCTCGCCTTCATCCGCCTGGCGACGAGGACCAGCGCCAGCACCCGCGCGATCAGCTTCACGGGCGGCTACATACCCAGGGCGCGAGGCCCTAATGGGCCGAGGCCGCGTCGGCCGCGGGCGCGGCCTCGGGGATCGCCGGCGGTGGCCTCTCCACGGAGAGCGCGCCGACGTAGACGGCCGCCATGACCAGGGCCCCCCCGATGACGAGCTCGACCGTCACCGGCTCGTCCGCGAGGACCGCCCCGAGCGTGATCGCCACGACCGGCATCAACGTCAGCGCGTACACGGTCGCCGACGCGGTCCAGCGGATGATCACGAACACGAACAACGCGAACAGGCCGATCGAGCCGGGGATCACCAGCCAGGCGAGCACACTCCACGTCCGCGCGGTCGCGGGAAGCATCCACTCCTCGCCGGACGCGAGCGACGTCCCGAGCAGCAGCAAGGCCCCGGCGACCATGCCGACCGCGTTCGTCGTGATCGGGTGCGCCTGCGGGAAGCCCTTCAAGAGGACGCTCGACTCCGCGACGGCGACGACGCCGAGGAACGCCGCGAGCAGATACGTGACGCGGAGATCGCCGCCGATGGAGTCGACGGAGATGACGGCGAGGCCGGCGACCGCGAGCAGCCCTCCGGCCACGCCCCGCGCCGTGAACCGCTCCTGCCGGTGGAGCACCGCGAGGACCAGGGTGACCAGCGGCGTCGTCGCCAGCAACACCGCCGCGGTTCCCGCGCTGAGGCCCTGCAGCGCGTAGTACAGGAACCCGTACGAGACGCCGAACCCGAGCAGGCCGTACGACGCCGCGCCCTTTGCCGCGCGGCCCAGCGGGATCGCCAGTCCCTGGATCCGCATAAACAGGAGCAGGAGGAGGGCCGCGGCCGCGAAGCGGATACCGGCGCCGAAGAGCGGGTCGAGGTCGTCGTTGCTGAACTTGACCGCGACGAAGTTCGACCCGCCGATGGCGACGGCGCCGGCGAACGCGCCGAGCGTGACCCGGTCCGGCGCCGTCACGTACGCAGCGCTTCCGGCCGCATCTCGGCGTCCAGCCGCGCGCCCAGCTCGGCCGTCACCTCGACGACGCGCTCGAGGTGCTCGGCCTCGGTGCGGAAGTTCACGATGCAGCACCGCAGCACGAACCGGTCTCGCAGGACCGCGTTCGAGAAGTAGACGCGTCCGTCGGCCTGGACCGCAGCCATCAGGCGCTCGTTCAGGCGATCGAGGTAGTCGTCCGCTCCCGCGCCGCGGAGCTCGCGCGGGACGTATCGGAAGCAGCAGATGGAGAGCTCGACCGGCGCCATCAGCTCGAGCTCGTCGTGCTCGTCGACCAGCTCGGCCAGGTAGCGCGCCAGCGCGGCGTCGTGCGCGATGCGCTCGCCGTAGGCCCGCGTCCCGTAGGCGTACACGGACAGCGCGATCTTGAGGGCCCAGAAGCTCCGCGACAGCTGCGGCCCCATCATGCCGAAGTCGATCCCCCGCCCCGTCAGCTCCTTGTCCTCGTGCACGTACGTCGCGTGCGCGGCGAAGGAGTCCGACAGCCACTGCAGGTCGCGCACGAGCACGACGCCACCCGACTGCGGCGTGTACATCCACTTGTGCGGGTCGAACGCGATCGACTGCGCGCGCTCGATGCCCTTCAGGAGCGGCCTCAGCTCGTCGCTGAGAACCGCCGGGCCGCCGTAGGCGGCGTCGACGTGCAGCCACAGACCCTCCGACTCGCACAGCTCCGCGATCTCGTCGAGCGGGTCGACGGCCCCGGTTCCGACGGTGCCGCCGGTCGCGACTACCGCGAAGGGCCACCGTCCCTCGTGCCGGTCGCGCTCGATCGCTCGCTCGAGCTCCCCCACGTCGACCTTGAAGCGGTCGTCGGTTCGGATCTGACGGACGGCGGCCGAGCCGAGCCCGAGCATGTCGGCCGCGCGCGTGGTCGCGAAGTGAACCTCGCTGCTCGTGTACGCCGTCAGCGGCGCGCCCGCGATCCCGTTCTCCCGCGCCTCGAGCCCGAGGGCACGGTCGCGCGCGACCTTCAGCCCGATGAAGTTCGCCATCGACCCGCCCGACGTGACGAGGCCACCCGCGCCCTCGGGGAGCCCGAACCTCCGCGCGAACCAGGTCGTGAGGTGGAGCTCCAGCTCGACCGCGCCCGGGCCGAGGCGCCATCCCCCCGCGTTCTGGTTGATCGCGGCGGCGACGACGTCGGCGACGATGCCGTGGGCGGTCCCGGCCCCCACGATGTAGGCGAGGAAGCCGGGGTGGCCGGGATACATCGACGCGGAGAACACGAGCTCCCTCAGGTACGCGACCAGCTCGTCGTCGCCCCATCCCTCGGAGGGAAACTCCGGCGCGGCCAGCGTCCTCGTCTCGTCGATCGTGCGAGGGCGGTCGACCGGGAGCGACGGCAGGCGCTCCAGGAACTCGCTCACGAGGTCGGACGTGCGGTCGAGGAGCTCCCGGATCCGTTTGGGCTCGGGGTCGAGGGCGGTGAAGGGCTCGGGTCGCTTAGCCATGGCGTCATCACACCATCCCAACGAGACGCTTGACATATTCCTATATCGGCATATGATTCCTCCCATGGCACGAGCAGCGACCACGACAGACGCCTTCAACGCAGTGGCCGAGCCGCGCCGCAGGCAGATCCTCGACGCCCTCGCCGGCGGAGAGCGGTCGGTCGGCGAGCTGGTGGACGCCCTGGAGATCGCCCAGCCCCAGGTGTCCAAGCACCTGAGGGTGCTCCGGGAGGTCGGCCTCGTGGACGTGCGGGAGGAGGGGCGGCACCGCCTCTACCGGCTCAACGGCGAGCCGCTGAAGCCCATCCACGACTGGGTCAAGGCGTACGAGCGCTCGTGGAGCGAGCGGTTCGACAGGTTGGACGAGGTGTTGGAGGAGCTGAAGGAGTCCGAGAGGACCCGAGAGTAGAAGGAGGATGGAGATGGTGGCAGCAACCAGCAGTGGCACGGCGAAGGTGACGCTTCCGGCCGACGACCAGATCCTGATCACGCGGGAGTTCGCGGCCCCCCGTCACCTGGTCTACGAGGCGTGGACGACCCCGGAGCTCGTCCGGCGCTGGTGGGCGGCGGACATGGGCGAGGTCACGCACGCCGAGATCGACCTGAAGGTCGGCGGGACGTGGCGGTACGTGATGGTGGCGCACGAGGGGCTCGAGGTCGCGTTCCACGGCGAGTACAAGGAGATCGTCCCGAACGAGCGCCTCGTGTCGACCGAGGCGTACGAGGGCGTCCCCGATCCCGACGTCAACGCGACGCTGAACACGGCGACGTTCGACGAGACCGACGGCCGCACCACGCTGACGGTCCTCGTGCAGTGCCCGTCGCAGGAGGTGCGCGACGCGATCATCCAGTCGGGGATGGAGCACGGCATGCAGAAGTCGATGGACTACCTCGAGCGAGTCGCGATCTCGCTCGCGTGACTCGACCGTTCCACGCAAGGGCCACCGGTTCGCCGGTGGCCCTGTTCCGCGCTTTGCGTCGATCTCAGGTGAGAGATTCCGTCGCGACGCCGAGGCGCCCCGCGGCCCGTTGGACACGGCGGTCAAAGGTCGCTATCGGAGCCTTCAACAAGTACGCGAGCGCCAGGTATTCCGCGTCGTACGTCTTCTCCCACCCGAGGACGTCGGCGATCCGCCACGCCTCCGAACCGAGGCGGCGGTGCCGGCGCTCGCCGACGACTCCGCGCTCCAACACGTCGCGAGCCGTCGATGCTTCGTCCTCGTCCAGCAGTCTCCGCGACAGGGCGACGTGCAATGCCGAACGCACCTCCGGCCAGAGAAGAAGTGGCGCCACGGCGTTCTCCCCATCGAGCGTCGAGGGGCCATCGGCGGCGGTGACGATCTCGAAGACGACGTTGGCGTCGACGACGATCAACGCGCGTCGCGCAACTCGCGGATCAGCGCCACGGAATCGGGCATCGGGCGGCCGTTCCTGGTTCTGCGCAACACCCGGGGCCTTGGGATGGGGTTCTCAGGCGACGTCAACGCGTCGAGGTCGGCTTCCTCGATCAGGTGCTGAGTGCCGACCCGTTGCGACCGAAGCCGGCCGCCACGGATCCATCGGCGAATCGTCTCGGGATCCCTCCCGACTCGCCGCGCTGCTTCGGGGACAGTCAGCATGTTGTTGGATACTACTACATGTCGGCCCTAGGGTGCCGAATCTACGGCGTGAGCGGCCCGCGTACCTCGTAGAGCAGATAAACGGCGCCGTTCGCGAAGCGGCGCTCGTCGCGCAGCTCCAGACGCAGCCGCGTCCCGCGCGGAAGCGCCGCCAGGCCACCGCCGGCGAGCACGGGCACGACGAACAGGTGCACCTCGTCGACCAGGCCCGCCTCGAAGGCCCGTGCGGCCAGCGTCGGCCCCGCGATCGTCATGTCCTCGGTCGCCGCGCCCTTCATCGCCGCTACGGCCTGCGGGTCGAAAGCGCGCTCGAGCCGCGTGCGCGCGCTGGAGACGCGCTCGAGCGTCGTCGAGTAGACGACCTTGTCCGCGCCCTGCCACACGCGCGCGTAGTCGAGCATCACGGCAGGCTCGTCGCCCGCCGTCGGCGCGGTCTTCCAATACAGCATGACGTCGTACATGCGCCTGCCGTACAGGTACGTGCCGACCGGTCGCTGCAGGTCGTTGACGAAGGCATGCATCTCGTCGTCCGGCTCGGCCCAGTCGAAGCGACCGTCCTCGTCCGCGACGTACCCGTCGAGCGACGCGATCGTCGAGTAGATCAGCTTCGCCACCCCGCACCCCTTCCGTCGTCGTCGTTTGCCCTCGGCCCCCGCGAGACCCCACACTCCCACCCGGGATGGTTCGTCGCGGGCAGAGCGGGATCGTCGTCGGGTGTTGCGGCCTGGCCGGCCGGCAGGCCGACTACTACCGCGAGTTCCCGGTCGTGGAGGTTCAGCGCACCTTCTATCAGCTCCCCCGCCTCGAGCTTGCGGAGAAGTGGCGGCGCGACGCGCCCGGCGACTTCTCCTTCACGATGAAGGCGTGGCAGCTCGTGACGCACCGGTCCGACAGCCCGACGTACCGCCGGCTGCGTGAGGACCTGCCTGGAACCCCGGCCGCGTACGGCGCGTTCCAGGACACGCACGAGGTGTGGACGGCGTGGGAGCGGACGCTTCGATGGGCCCGCGCCCTGAAGGCGCCGATCCTCGTGTTCCAGTGCCCGCGCAGCTTCCGCCCGACCGGCGAGTCGATCCGGAACCTCCGCACGTTCTTCGAGCGCGCCGAGCGGGACGGCGTCGAGTTCGTATGGGAGCCGAGGGGATGGCCGGACGAGCTCGTCGCGGAGCTGTGCGAGGAGCTCGACCTCGTGCACTGCGTGGACCCGCTGATCGACGACACGCAGTGGGGCCGTTTCGCCTACCACCGCTTGCACGGGCTTCCCGCCTACCGTTATCGCTACCGCTACACGGACGAGGACCTGGACCGCATCCACGGAGCCGCGCAGAGAGAGCTGGACGCGGGCCGCGAGCGCGTCTACGTGATGTTCAACAACTGGTGGCTGCACGACGACGCGCGTCGCTTCGCCGCGCGCTTCGGGCTCGGGACGGGCTAGGGGGCCGCCCCGGCCGCGCGAGCCGCCTCCCACGAACGGGCCATCTCGCGCATCATCGTCGGGTACACGATCAGGTGCCGGAACGGCGTTATCGCCGCCATGTACGCGGCCCCCAGCAGACCGTTGCGCTTGACCAGGATCGCCATCTGGCCCCGGTAGCCGGCGCCGTCCCGAACCCAGCCGAAGTGCACGACGCCGTGGACGGTCTTGTTGGCGATCTCCCCGGCGAGCTCGTCGTCGGTCACGTACAGCGGCGTGAGCGGCAGCGGGTCGAACTCGACGCCCGGCCGCGCCTCGCGCAGGTCCGCCGGCAGCCGGTCGCGCAACGTCGGGACCCTCGCGCCGATGCCGGACTCCGGCTCGTCGAGACCCAGGAGCTCGCCGAGCTTCCACCGGATCGCGAACAGCGAACGCACCGCGACCGACCCGCTGCGCGCGGGATCGATGGACGCGGCCGTCTCCACCAGCCGCGGGAAGTCGTCGCGGCCGCCCGGCGTCGGCAGCGCCCACACGTCCTCCACCCGGAAGTCGCGCGTGACCTCGTGGATACGCCAGGGCCGCGACGTGTGCGCGGAGCGCGGGAGCCTCACGTCGATGCACTCCAGCACAGCACGGCGACGACGATCCAGAGGACCGGGACGGGCAGCCGTAGCAACTTCCGCGGGTTGCGCAGGAGGCTGCGCGGGGACACGAAGAAGACCAGCGCGGTCGCGGCGATCCACATCGCGGCGAACCACCGCAGCAGCAGGGTCCTCGCGTCGGCGTCGCCGTCCCATGCGAGCGCGAGGAGGAGCCCGCCCAGGGCCGAGACGAAGATCGTGACGACGAACCACGTCACGCGGACCATCGCCAGGGTCAGCGACGGGGGGCCGAACGGTGTCTTCGGCAGACGATCCTCGGTGAGCGCCGGGAGCACCCAGACGCGGCCGATCGCGGTGTGGCCGAAGGCCATGGCCACGCAGATGGCTCCGGCGATGCCCAACTGGAGGTCCATTCCCGTATGATACATACACACATGTACGTATGTAGCGAGGCGACATGACGGCTACCGCGGCAACCCGGGGGGCCCGGCAGACGCAGGCCGACCGGCGCGCCCGGACCCGGAGCGCGCTGCTCGAGGCGGCGGCGCGCGGCCTCTCGCGGCACGGCTACGCGAACCTCGTCCTCGAGCAAGTCGCGAGCGAGGCGGGGTATTCGCGCGGCGCGCTCTACCACCTGTTCGCGAACAAGGAGGACCTCGCGCTCGCGGTCGTGGAGTGGGTCGAGGAGACCTGGTACGAGCAGATGGGTCCGCTGATGGCGCGCAAGGACGATCCCGTCACCGCGATCGTCGCCGTCGTGCGCGGCCACGCCGTGTACTGCCGCCGCGACGTCGCGCGCGTGATGATGACGCTCAGGGTCGAGTTCGGCGACCGCGATCACCCGGTCGGGCGCGCGGTGGCGCGGGCCGTCGACCGCGTCGTCCGTGACTGCACGACGCTCGTCGCGGCCGCACGCCGGAGCGGCGCGATACCACCGGGGCCGGCGCCGCGCGCTCTCGCCCTCGCGCTCGTCTCGGCAGTCGAGGGCGTGGTGATCAGCTTCGCCGGCAAGGCGCCGCTCGACGAGCTGCTGGCGGAGCGCGTGGCCCTCGGGCTGCTGGGTCTGCCCGGTGCGCGCGAGCTGGAGCGCCGGCAGACGCCGGTGAGCTAGAGCGCGAACGATCCGGTCACGAGCTCTCCGGCGGGCACGTAGGTCGAGATGACGACGCCGGTGCTCGACGTGACGGTGTCGACCAGCTTCAACCCGGCGGGAACCGCCCCCTCGGCGAACAGCCGCTTCCCGGAGCCGACGACGACCGGGAACGTCCACAGGTGGAGCTCGTCGATCACGCCGCCGCCGATCAACGTCTGCAGCAGGTTCGCGCTGCCGTGGACCTGCAGCTCCGGCCCGTCGCCCCGCTTGAGCTCGCGGATCGCTTCGATGACGTCTCCTTCGATGAGCACGGAGTTCTGCCACTCGACCGAGTCGAGCGCGCGCGACGCCACGTGCTTGGTCGCGTCGTTCATCGGCTTCGCGAGGTCGTCCGACGCGTGAGGCCAGTGCGCCGCGAAGATCTCGTAGGTCTTGCGGCCGAGCACGAGATCGAACGGCTTCCCGAAGATCCCGTCCGCGACCTCGCCCATGCGATCGTCCCAATAGGTGACGGACCAACCGCCGTGGGCGAAGCCGCCCGAAGTGTCCTCCTCGG
>JALZEG010000173.1 GCA_030862185.1 Actinomycetota bacterium | reverse complement strand
CCCCGCTGCACGACGCACAACTTCAACGTCCTGCCGATGAAGAACGCGAAGAAGTACATCGCGGTGTCGTCCTACTACAGCGTGGCGCTCTCGGTCGTCGACTTCAGCGACCCGACCGCTCCCGAGGAGCTCGGCTACTACCTGCCGAAGGAGAGCGGTAAGAACCCGGACTCGTGGTCGGCCTACTGGTACAACGGCCTGATCTACACGAACGACCACGCGTCGAAGGCCGGGATCCGAGTGTTCGAAATGGACGGCCTCTCGACGAAGGAAGTCAAGACGTTCAAGACGCGGCTCAACCCCCAGACGCAAATGCTCTAGGAGCGGTCTTGCGACGAAGGGCCCGGCTGGCGGCGGGCCCCGGGGGTGAGAAGGGGCGCTTCGGCGCCCCTTCTCCTTTGTCTGGTCCGGGTGGGGGTTCGGTAGACTGCCGGTCCGCTAGGGCCCATAGCTCAGCTCGGTTAGAGCGCACCCCTGATAAGGGTGAGGCCGATGGTTCAAATCCATCTGGGCCCACACCATCTTTTCTTTGCCCCTCGAATCGAGCGGGGCTGGAAGCCTAGATTGGGCCGCAGCCGCTGCCGCTCGCCGTGACGAGGCTTCCGTCTTCCATCAAGAACGTCGCCCTGCCGGATGCGCACACGTTGTTGAGGAAACCGGGAGACCATCCGCCACGAGCGTCGGCCCATGCATACCCGCACACCGATCCCGGACATGTAATGGGCAACAGGATCGCCTCGTTTCCGTTGGACGTGCAGCTCGTGATCTGGGTCAGGATTGCAACCCCTCTTGGGGGACCCAGGGCACCGATGCCCGCCACGTAGCAACCCCAGGCGCCCGCTCCCTGGTCGGCAAGGGGCCAGTACGCACCTGCTCCGCCGGCCCCTGCGATCACCGTCGGGTGAGCGGCCTCGTCGTCGGTCGCGCTCGTACTCGAGTAAGCGCTGTTGACCGAACTCGGGGGTCGTGTGTTAGCGGCGCACCGAGGCGGGGGCGAGGAGGTCCATGTGGAAGGAGACGCTCTCGACCGTGCCTTCCGTGAACACGCCCATGTAGTGCTGTCCGAAGGCGAAGTCGCCACCTGAATCGACGAAGGTGATCCACGGCTTCACGACTTCGCGGTCGACCGGCACGGCCTCCGTCCGTTCCTCCGCGGCCCCCGTGCCTCCCGGACAGTACGGCGCGTCCCTCACCTGGGGCGGCAGGGCGTCCGCCCCCTCGGAGATGCAGAGTCCGACCCTGAGATAGGTGGAGGCCTTCAGGTCCAGGCGCATCGCGCCCGCGTACATCCCCGCGACGCCTTCGAACTGCGCCTCGTGGCCGTACCAGAAGGCCTTGCCGCCGGCGATGCTCGTGGAGTTCTCGGCGTTCGGCATCGACGAACCCGACCCGACTCGTGAGGACGGCCGGATCGTCGTCTTCCCGCGCAGGCCCTGCAGCTCGAGCCGGACCTCGACCGGAGCCCCGTCGGAGACGAGGTAGAGGAGGTAGTCGCCGGCGGGGAGCTCCACGGCGCCGGGGTGCTCGTGCGGCCCCCCGGTCGCGGCGTCGTACCCGCTGCTGTACGTGTATTCGTAGGGACGATGCTCCGGGCCGCAGCCGGCGCCCGGGCAGAAGCGGAACTGGACCCCCGCGAGGTAGGTCCGGCCGAAGTTCGTGACGTCCGGCTCCGTCAGGTAGAAGCCCGCGACGCGACCGGCCCCTTCGATGCCTATGCCGGGGGCGGGGGCTCCGGGGGGCGCCCCTTCGGGAGGAAGCACCTGGACCCGCGCGGCGGCCGGCAGCCGGACGGCAACGGCGGAGGCGGCGGCGCCCTTTATCACCGTCTTCCCGGCCAGCACCTGGGGCCGCGCTCCCTTCGCCGGTGCGGCAATCGCTACGGACGAGACGACCAGGAGGGCCGCCGTGGCCGCCACGAGCGCACGAGCTGCGATCGAAGGCGGAGCTATGGCCATGCGCATCTGAGACCTCCTGGACCTGTAGAAGCCTGCATTCCTGGTTCCACGCCTCGGCGAGGCATCCTGCACGGACGCTTTCCTGTCTGTTGCGGACGAGGTAACGGACGGGGGCGCTCCATGGATAGGAGCGCCCCACGTCCCTCGTTCAGCCACGCGTCCCTAGTGGGCGGGACACGGGATGTGCGCCGAGCCCGTCAGCGTGACGATGAACACCTCGGCGCATATCGAGTACTGCGCGAGGTGCATACCGCTCGCGACCCCCGCGGCGACCGCAGCGCCGGCCGTTCCCACACCCCCGACATGGCGGTGCCTGTAGGAGGGGCTGTTCTGCCAGACGTGGCAGACGAGCGAGACGTTCGTTGCACCGGCAATCGTCGCCGTGCCGCGTACGACGAGGTCCATGCTCGATCCGTTGGTCGTGACGCCGACGGCCGCGCACTCCGCGATCCCGGCTGCGCCGTCCACGACGACCGGCACGACGTCGGCGTTGGCCGTGGCACTCGCCGGCGAGCCCGGGACGATCGCGGCCATGAGGCCGATGACCCCGATGAGCGCCACCTTCTTCGACCGCTTGATCCACTTCATAAGGGCATTCCTTTCGTTCGACCGAGTCTCCCGGAGGCGTCGTGGAGGAGATCCCCCGGGCTATCGCTGTGATGGATCCGGTCTCTCCCCCGACCGGGTGACGTCCGCCTGCTCGTCTAGGCACCCTCCTTCGTCCGCCTCTGCAAAATCCGCGCGACCTCATTGCTGTTCCACGACGTGGGGCCGCCGCGCCAATCAGGGATACGAGCGAGAGGGCCCGCGCCTTACGCGCGGTTTCAGCTGCGACAAGAAAAGAGTTCACCTGGAGTCGCCCGGCGTACGCTCCTGTCCCATGCGCAGCGGAAGGATCGGCTACGGGACCCCCGCCGGGCGGTGGGTCGTCGCCGCTACCGTGCTCGGGTCCGGGATCGCCTTCCTCGACGGCACCGTCGTCACCGTCGCCTTGCCCGCGATCGATCGGGAGCTCGACGCCGGGATATCGGGGCTCCAGTGGACCGTCGACGCCTATCTCCTCACCTTGTCCGCGTTCCTTCTCCTGGGGGGGTCGTTGGGGGACCTCTTCGGGCGGCGGCGCATGTTCGTCTACGGGCTTGGCGGGTTCGCCGTCACGTCGCTGCTCTGCGCCGTCGCGCCCAACATCGGCATGCTCGTCGCAGCCCGCGCGCTGCAGGGGCTCGCCGCCGCGCTCCTCGTGCCGGGCAGCCTCGCGATCATCTCCACGACCTTCACACCGGACGATGCGGGCAAGGCGATCGGCGCCTGGTCCGGGCTGTCCGGCGTCACGACCGCCATCGGGCCCTTCCTCGGCGGGTACCTGGTCGA
>JALZEG010000131.1 GCA_030862185.1 Actinomycetota bacterium | reverse complement strand
GCGCTCTACAGCGGGGCGGAGGAGAGGCCGCCGTTCTCGTGCACGGTCGAGTGCTCGTCGTGCCGCGAGGAGACGCGGGTCAACTACCTGGAGCTGGCCGCGCTGCTGTTCCCGGTGCACTTCCACGTGCCGCTGCTGCGTTACCACTCGTCGTGGTTCCGCTGCCCCTCGTGCGGCAAGCGCACCTGGCTACGGGTCCACCTCGACCGCTGACGGCTTTACCGGTCGGTCGAGCGGGTACCCTCAGGTCGGGCCACGAGACACGAACACGACCAGGGCATCGACAGAGGAGGTTCTACGGATGGCTCGTAAACCGGCCAAGCAGGTCGCCGACGCTCGCAAGCAGATCGGAAAGGCCGCCGAGAGCCTCAAGGCCGTCGGCTCCAAAGCCGTCTCCCAGGCCGCCAAGACCGCCAAGGAAGTGGCCAAGACCAAGGACGCCAAGCGCGCCAAGAAGCAGACGAGGGTCGCCAAGGAGGCCGTGAAGGCGGCGGCCGGGGCCGGCACCGTTCTCGTCAAGACCGCGGTCAAGACCGCGGGCAAGGGCGCCAAGGTCGTGAAGGGCTCGAAGGAGATGAAGAACCTGAAGTCGACGTCGCGTAAGGCCGCCGACGCGACCAAGAAGGCGGCGAAGGCTACGACGAAGACGGCGAAGGCCTCGGGCACCGCGGCGACGAAGAAGGCCGCCGCCAAGGGGGCCGCGGCCCGCAAGACGGCGACGAAGAAGGCTGCGACGGCCCGCAAGAAGGCTTCCCGCTAGCCGCGCCGGCAGTTCTCCCGGTCGTGTGATCCCGGAATTCGGGATCAATCGACCACAGTAGGCGGAGCGCCCCGGAATTTGCTTACTTAGCATCCCGGTTTGTCCGATCATTAGAGGGTGACATTTCCAGGCCGGGCCCACCCGTCCCGCGCGCAGTGGCTGCGCCGGCTCGCCGCGCGCCGGCAGGACCGCGCCGCCTTCGTCTTCTCCGGCGGCGGCCCCCTCGGCGCCCTCCAGGTCGGGGCCCTCAAAGCGCTCTACGAGCACGGCGTGCAGCCGGACCTCGTCGTCGGCACCAGCGTCGGCGCGATCAACGCGACGTTCGTCGCGTTCAACCCCGGCCCCGAGGCTCCCGCCGAGCTCGAGCAGCTGTGGCTCGCGATGACCGAGCAGGAGCTGTTCCCTCAGGCACGCTTCCGCGCCCAGTGGGCGCGGTTCCTCGCCCGCGGTGACCGCGTCTTCGAGAACACCGGCATCCGCCGGATGGTCGAGAGGCGCCTCGGCAACCCGCGGTTCGAGGACGCACGCCTCCCGCTGGCGATCGTCGCCACCGAGCTCGAGACGGGGGCCGAGAAGGTCTTCACGTCCGGGCCCGTGGTGGAGCCGCTGCTCGCGTCGACGGCGATGCCGAGCATCTACCCGCCGGTCGAGATCGACGGCGTGCGCCACATCGACGGCGGCGTCGCGAACAACGTGCCGATAGCGCCTGCGATCTCGCTCGGCGCGAAGACGCTCTACGTGATGGACTCGACGTCGCACAGCCACCAGCGCCGGCCGCTCAACCGGCCGATCGACTACCTGCTCCACGCGTTCTCGCTCGCGCGTTCGCAGCGGATGGTCCTCGAGCAGACGTTCCTCGCCGACAAGGTCAAGCTCGTGATGGTCCCGACGCCGTCGCTCGACTTCTACGTCCCGTTCGCGTCGATGCAACACACGAGCAAGCTGATCGAGAACGGCTACGAGCACACGATGCGCTTCCTCTCGGGCCGCCGCGACGCGGTGGTGCAGAGCTACGCCGAGGGCCACGTGGAGGCGATCTCGCCCGCCAAGTAAGGTGGCGGGCATGGCTCGGACCGAGGCGCAGGACACGGCAAAGGACACGAAGGTCAAGCGGGCCGCGGCCCCCATCGGCGCCCCTCCGAGGCGGACGGTCGAGGCGACCGACGCCATGACACCGTTCGAGGCGGCGACGCACTTCTTCCACCGCTCCGCGGACCGCACGAGGCTGGCCGACCACATGCGCGAGGTGCTCGCCAGCTCCTACCGCGAGCTCGCCGTCCAGATCCCGATCCGGATGGACGACGGACAGGTGCGCGTCTTCCGGGGCTTTCGCATCCAGCACAACGGCGCGCGCGGCCCCTACAAGGGCGGGATCCGCTTCCACGAGTCGGCCGACCTCGACGAGGTCCGCGCGCTGGCCGCGCTGATGACGTGGAAGAACGCGCTGATCGACGTGCCCTTCGGGGGCGCGAAGGGCGGGGTCCAGTGCGAGCCCGGCATCATGTCGCCGGGAGAGCTGCAGCGACTCACGCGCCGGTTCACCGCGATGATCTCGCACCTCATCGGCGTGACGCGCGACATCCCGGCCCCCGACATGGGCACGAACGCGCAGACGATGGCGTGGATGATGGACGAGTACGGCAAGAAGAACGGCTACACGCCGGGCATCGTCACCGGCAAGCCGGTCGAGCTCGGAGGGTCGCCCGGCCGCGAGGAGGCCACGGGCCGCGGCGTCGTCATCTGCGCGCGCGAGTCCGCCAAGCGGATGGGGATGAGCTTCCGCGACGCCCGGGTCGCGATCCAGGGCTTCGGCAACGTCGGCTACTGGACCGCCGCGCTCGCGGCGGAGGCCGGCGCCAGGGTCGTGGCGGTCTCCGACGTCGGCGGCGGGACCTACAACCCCGACGGGCTCGACCTCGCCAAGCTGTCGGCGCACCGCGACGAGGCGGTGTCTGTCGCGAACTTCCCCGGCGGGATCGAGGTGAGCAACGAGGACCTCCTCGAGCTCGAGTGCGACGTCCTCGCCCCGGCGGCGATCCACGGCGTGATCAACACGAAGAACGCGGATCGGGTAAAGGCGCGGCTGGTCGTCGAAGCCGCGAACGGTCCCACCACGCCGGCGGCCGACGAGATGCTGCACGAGCGCGGCGTGACGGTGGTTCCGGACATCCTGGCGAACTCGGGCGGCGTCACGGTCTCGTACTTCGAGTGGGTCCAGAACATCCAGCAGTTCCGCTGGGAGGTCGAGGACGTCAACTTCCAGCTGAAGAAGAAGATGACCAAGGCGACCACCCACGTCTTCACGCGCGCCGCCGAGGACGGCACGTCGCTGCGGGACGCGGCCTTCGACATAGCCGTCGAGCGGGTGGCGAACGCGGACAAGCTCCGCGGCTTCGTCTAGCCCGCGAGACGGCGGTTTGACCCCGGCCGAAGCCGGGGAATTTATCCGGTGAAATTCGGGCATTCCTGACGTTGGGGCTGCTCAGAGGCCGTTTTTCTGACTGCGAACGGCAGGAGAGGGCCACGGGATGACGAACTTCGTGTGACAGCGAATGCAGTGGACCCCCAAGAGCAGATCCGGCAACACGAGGACGAAAGGTTAGGAGCGATGGCCGAACGAGCTTGCGCCTGGATGTCGGGGCCGAAAGAGGCGTCGCTCTCCGTTCCGGCCGTCAAGTGGTGGCTGGCGATCTCCCGGGACGTGCTGACGAAGGACTGCCGCAGGATGACCTCCCGGGCCCGTCCGTCGGTCACGTGCTACCGGACCCCGACCTTCGTGTCGCCGTTGCAAAAGGACTCGTAGCTTCCCGCCACACCGCACCACCCTCCCACGGCAACACCCTGCACCTCCTCTGGCAGGTGAACAAAGCTCCCGAACTGGCCGGGAGCTTTGTTCTTTTCGCGTATAAAGCAGGCGACGCGCCGCACGAGAGGGAGGGCCGGATGACCGTCGAGAAGTCGATCGACCTCACCGCGACCGGGTCGAGCATCGAGGACGCGGTCGCGAGCGCCGTGCACCGCGCGAGCCTCACGTTGAAGGGCCTCACGTCGTTCGAGGTCGAGCGGATCGAAGGGCTGGTCGAGAATGGCGACGTCGTCTACCGGGTCCTCGTGCGCGTGAGCTTCCAGATCAAAGAGCAGGTACACGAGTAGCCGCTCGTGGAGCATCGGCGGCGCGAGCCCGCGCCCGGCGTCTTCCGCCTCGTCCTGCCCCTGCCGTTCCCCGGGCTGAACGCGGTCAACGCGTACCTGGCGGCGGGTGAAGGTGGAGCCACGCTCGTCGACTGCGGCATCAGGAACCCGGCCCCCGACGGCGACCACGGGTGGGAGAACCTGACCGCGGCGCTCGCAGCCGCGGGATCGTCCGTCGCTGCGATCGAACGGCTCGTCGTCACGCACACGCACATCGACCACTACGGCATGGCGGCGCGCCTCGTCGAGGAGACCGGCTGTGAGCTGTGGATGCACCGCTGCGCGCACGAGGACCTCGCGCTCTACCGGGAGCCGGAGCGGGCCAAGGCGAACCTGCGCGAGCTGCTCGCCGACCACGGCGCGAGCCCCGCGGAGCTCGAGGAGCTGACGCAGTTCGAGGACTGGCGGCCGTTCGTCTCGGGCGTCGTCGAGGCGACCCACCCGTGTGACGGCGGGGAGACGTTCTCCGCCGGGGGCCGCGAGTGGACGATCGTCGCGACGCCGGGCCACGCGCGCTCGCACGTCTGCGTCTGGAGCCGCAGCGACGGACTGCTGATCTCGGGCGACCACCTGCTCCCGACCATCACGCCGCACATCGACTTCGAGCGCGGCGGCGAGGAGGACCCGCTCGGCGAGTTCCTCGAGTCGCTCGAGAAGGTCGAGGAGCTGAACCCGCAGATGGTCCTGCCGGGGCACGGACGGCCGTTCCTCGAAGGGGCGGACCGCGCCCGGATCATCGCCCGGCACCACGACCGGCGCCTCGGCAACATCCTCCAGGTGATCCGGCGCGAGCCGCGCAGCGCGACCGAGATAGTCGACGAGGTCTTCGGCTCCGAGCTCCTGCACTTCGAGCGCCGGCTCGCGCTGGGGGAGGCGCTCGCGCACCTCGCGTACCTTCGCAAACGCGGCGAGGTGGAGCGGATCGAGACCGAGGACGGGACGTTCCTCTACGAGAAGGTGTCGCGCCGCCGCACCACGCGGGAAGTCGACGAGTGACGTCCCTGAGGATCGAGGGGGGCGTCCACGTCACGTGGCCCGGCTCGGGGCCGGTGCGCGGCGACGCGCTCGCCGCTCCCGACGTACGCGCGGACGGCGTCCTCTGCGCCCGCGACGGCCGCTTCACGCCCGACGACGCCGGAGCGGCCGACGAGACGATCGACGCGTCGGGGTGCACGGTCGTCCCGGGCTTCGTCGACTGCCACACGCACCTGCCGTTCTTCGGCTGGCGCGCCGACGAGGACGCGGCTCGGCTGTCGGGCGTGCGCTACGAATCGCTGCACGGCCGCGAGGGCGGGATCTTCCGGTCCGCGCGGCTGCTGGCCGGCGCGCCGGACGAGGAGGTGCTCGCGTTCTCCGGCGACCTCGCGCGGCAGATGCTCGCCGCTGGGACGACGACCTTCGAGACGAAGTCGGGGTACGGGCTGTCGGTCGAGGCGGAGCTGCGGCAGCTTCGGCTCGCGCGGAGGCTCGCCGAGATCGTGCCGCAGAAGGTCGTCACGACGTGCCTCGCCGCGCACGCGGTCCCGCCGGGCAGCTCGCAGGGGGAATGGGCGGGGATCGCGGCGGCCGACCTGCTGCCGCGGGTCGCGGAGGAGGGCCTCGCGAGCGCGTGCGACCTCTACGTCGAGACGATCGCGTTCGCGCTCGAGCAGGCGGCGCGGCTGAACGAGGCCGCCCGCGACCTCGGCCTCAGGATGCGCGTCCACGCCGATCAGCTGTCCGACGGGCAGACCGCGTCGTTCGCGGCGCGCTGGGGCTTCGACACCGCCGACCACCTGAACCACGCCTCGCCGGACGCGGTGGGCGACCTGGCGGAGTCGGACACGGTCGCGGTCTTGCTCCCCGGCGCGACCTTCACTCTGCGCCAGGCCAAGAAGCCGCCCGCCCGCGACCTGATCGGGCGCGGTGCGATCGTCGCCCTCGGAAGCGACCTGAACCCCGGGACGTCTCCGGTCCACTCGATGCCGTTCGTGTTCGCGCTCGCGTGCAGGGTCTACGGGTTGCGTCCCGCAGAGGCGCTCGCCGCCGCGACGGTGAACGCGGCCGCGGCCCTCGGGCTCGACGCCGAGGTCGGCCGGCTCGGCGGAGAGCGCCGCGCTGACGCGGTCGTGCTCGACCTCCCGTCGCTCGACCACCTCGCGTACCGCCCGGATCGCAACCCCGTCGCCGCGGTCGTGTGTGGGGGCCGCGTGGCGTACGTTGCCCCCGGACACGAGGGGCGCCTAAAGAAGGGATGATGTCCCGAATGCGAAAGGTGAGACTGGCCCTCCTGGCCATGTGCTGGGTGGGTGTGGTGGCGGTGGGCATCTACGTGGCGGAGCCGGCGTCCTCGCAGGACGACCGCCCGAACATCCTGATCTTCGTGACGGACGACCAGCGCGAGCGTGACCAGATGCTGGTCATGCCGAAGACGCTCGAGATCTTCGGAGAGGGGGGCACGCAGTTCACGCACGCGTTCGCCACGACGCCCCAGTGCTGCCCCGCGCGGGCGTCGATCATGACGGGCCGCTACGCGCACAATCACGGCGTCCGCCGCAACGAGGACGGCCCGAAGCTGAACCAGATGGTGACGATGCAGCGCTACCTGCACGAGAGGGCCGGCTACAAGACTGCGCTCGTCGGGAGGTTCCTCAACTCGTGGGAGACGTCCGTCAGCCCGAGGTTCTTCGACAAGTGGGCGATGTTCCGCTCCGGCTACTACGACAAGGAGTTCAACGTCAACGGCGAGATGGGGCGCGTCGAGCAGTACGCGACGGACTACATCCGCGACCAGTCGATGCTGTTCCTCCAGGAGTTCGACGACGAGGACGACGCGGCGCCGTGGCTCATGTACGTGACGGTCACTGCGCCGCACTTCCCCTTCTACGCCGAGGAGGACTACGCCGACGCCGACGTCCCGCGCTGGCCGATGAATCCCGCGCTCGGGGAGGACAACCTCGGCGACAAGCCCGGCTTCGTGCGGCGGGTGGGCGTCTCGGCGGAGGAGGGCGAGATCGTCTACACGAAGCAGCTACGCACGCTGATGTCCGCCGACGACGCGGTCGCCGCCCTCTTCGACAAGCTCGCAGAGCTCGGGGAGGACGAGGACACCCTCGCGTTTTTCGTCTCGGACAACGGCTTTCTGCTCGGCGAGCACGGCCTCTACGCGAAGCGGCTCCCGTACACGGAGTCGATCCACGTCCCCTTCTACGTGCGCTGGCCGGGCCGCGTCGAGGCGGGCGCGGTCGACGACCGCCTCGTGGCCAACATCGACATCGCGCCTTCGGTGCTGGACGTCGCCGGGCTCCCTCCCGACCTGCAGATCGAACAGGACGGCCGGTCGTTGTTCGGCCCGCTCGAGCGCAGCCGGATCCTCACCGAGCAGTGGGGGAGCTGGTCCGTGAACCGGCCGGAGTGGGCGTCCATCCGGACGCACGACTACCAGTACACCCAGTACTACTACAAGGACCGGCGCCTGAGGTTCCGGGAGTTCTACGACCTCCGCACGGATCCGTGGCAGGTGAAGAACCTCCTCGGCGACGCCAATCCCGGCAACGATCCGAGCCAGTTCGTGGTCAAGCAGCTCGAGATGCAGCTCGAACGTGACCGGGCCTGCGCGGGGATTACCTGTCCGTGAGGCTGCGCGCCCTGCTGGTCGCGACGGCGATCGTCGCGGCCGCCTGCTCGACGACGTCCCAGGCGACGGACGAGTTCCCCGGCTCGTCCCCGGACCCGCTCGCGCCGGTCGCGACCGAGCCGCCCCTCGCTCTGCGTGAGCGCCCCGCATGGCTGGAGGCGGGCTGCTCGCTGCCGCTCGAGCACCTGCGGCGCATCAAGCGCGGGTACTACCGCGGACGCTCGCCCGATCTCTTCCTGGTGCCGCGCCGGCCGCACTTCTTCGGCCGGTTCTTCAGCACGACGCACTCCGGTCCGTGGGAGTACGTGCAGGAGGTTCCACTCGTGTTCTACGGCCCCGGCTTCGTCCAGCCGCAGGGGACGCTCGAGCTCCGCCGGAGGATCACGCTCGCCGACCTCGCGCCGACTCTCGCGCGGCTGCTGCGAATGGGGTGGCCGAAGGAGCGGGCGGGGCGCGCGATCAAGGAGGCGCTGGTCCCCGACGACGTCCGGCCGCGGGCACCGCGGCTGATCGTCCAGGTCGTCTGGGACGGCGGCGGATGGAACGTCCTGAACCGGTGGCCGCGAGAGTGGCCCCACCTCGCGTCGTTGATGGCCGGCGGCACGTCGGTCGCGGACGTCATGGTCGGCTCGTCGCCGTCGGTGACCCCCGCGATCCACTCGACGATGGGAACCGGAGAGTTCCCGCGCCGGCACGGCGTCGTCGACATCTTCATGCGCAACGCCGAGGGGGAGGTTAAGGGAGCGCTCAACGGGCAGCCACCGGACGAGCTCAGGCTCACGACCGTCGGCGACGTCTTCGACCGGCGCAACGGGAACCGTCCCAAGGTCGGCGCGCTGACCTATCGCTACTTCCAACTGGGGATGATGGGGCACGGCGCGATGCTGCGCGGCGCGGACAAGGACTTCGTCGCGATCGCGGCCCGGGAGCACGGGAACACCGTGACGGGGCCGGGCCGCATCATCACCAACCCCGACCTCTACAAGCTTCCCTACTACCTCGACAACGTGCCGGGTTGGGAAGAGGACCTGCGCAGGGTCGACGTCGCGGACGGGAAGCTCGACGGCAAGTGGATGCGGCACGGCGACCTCAGCGATCCGACGGCGGTCCGCCACAGCCCGGTGTGGACGCTGTACCAGACGCGCCTGGTCAAGGAGCTGCTCGCGCGCGAGCACTTCGGCGACGACCGCGTCCCGGACCTCTTCTTCACGAACTACAAGCAGATCGACGACGTGGGGCACGACTACAACATGGTCGAGCCGCAGTCCCGCGAGATCCTGAGGTACTCCGACGAGGCTCTCGAGGACCTGACGAAGTGGCTCGACCGCAAGGTCGGCGAGGGCGAGTGGGTGCTCGTCGTGACGGCGGACCACGGTCAGCAGCCGAGCGCTCAGGCCCTCGACGCGTGGCCGATCGGGATCACGCCGTTGGAGAAGGACATAGCGCGCCGCTTCGGCGTCTCCTACGAGCGGCTGTTCGACGGCGAGCGGCCAGTGGGCCTGTGGGTGGATCGCGCCGCGCAGAGGGCCGAGGGCATCACTCTCGCCGAGATGGCGGAGTTCGTCCTGAACTACCGAATCGAGGACAACATGGAGACGACCGACGGCGTGCCGGAGCAGTACCTGGAGCGCGGCCGCGAGCGCCTCTTCGAAGCTGCCTTCCCGGCGAAGAAGATGGGGAAGGTATGGGACTGCGCGACGGAGAGAGCGGGGGCCGCGGCCTAGACGGCGGTGGCGCGGCCCTCCGAGGGCGCTGCCGCCGGCTGTGGGGCCTCCAGGGCCTTGAGCCGCCGCGTCGCCACCAGAGTCCGGTGGACCGCCGTCATCACTCCCGTGACGGCGACCGCCCACAGCCCGAGCTCGATCACGCCGGCGGGGGCCGCTATGACGAGGAGCAGCACACGCGTGTCGCGGCCCCCGATCCCGTCGGGACAGTCGACCCCGAGAGACTGGGCCCGCGCCCGCGTGTAGCTCGTCAAAAGTGAGGCCGTCAGCGCCACGCCGGCGAGAGTCCAGTGCTCCGGGTTCGCGTAGGCGAGGCCGACGATCATCGCCGCGTCCGTCCAGCGGTCGAGGACGCTGTCGAGGAACGCTCCGACGGTCGACGACCGGCCGGTGAGCCGGGAGAGGTCGCCGTCGATGCAGTCCGTGATGATGCCGAGGAGGCTCAGGACCGCCCCGAGCCAGTAGCTGCGGAAGCCGAACGCGACCGCCCCCGACGTCGACAAGAGGGCGCTGACCAACGTGACTTGGCCGGGCGTTATCGGGGTGCGCTCGAGCACCCTCGCGGCGCGCGTCGACAACGGGCGGTAGAGGTACCGCGATACCGGATAGCTAACCACTGGTGCTCGACATCCATCGCCCCCCAGGCCCTTCGAAGAAAAATCGTGACAAGAGTATGAGGCACGGCGGCCCGAAGGGCAGACGGGCTCAGGCGAGGGTGCCGGCGGCCGCTTCCGCCGCGGCGGCGACGCCTCCGCCGGCCACGAGGCCCCGCACACGCCCAATCTCGTCCGACAGCGGGCGGTCGTCGTCCAAGAACGGCGACACGGCCCGGACGGCCGCGCGGGCGGCCCCCGTCCCCGCGGCGGGCTCGAGCGGCGCCCGGAGGTCGAGGCCCTGCGCCGCGGCCATCGCCTCGATCGCGACGACGTGCTCGCTGTTCGCCAGGATCGCGGCGGCCTTGCGTCCGGAGGTCGCGCCCATGCTGACGTGGTCCTCCTGCCCCGCGGACGACGGGATCGAGTCGGCCGAGGCCGGCCAGCACAGCGACCGGTTCTCCGACACCAGCGACGCGGCGGTGTACTGGACGATCATGAAGCCCGACCTCCGCCCGGGCTCGCGCGTCAGGAAGGCGGGAAGGCCGTTGCTCAGCCGCGGGTCGACGATCCGGGCGACGCGGCGCTCCGAGATCGTCGCGAAGCCCGCGAGGCAGAGCCCGAGGTGGTCGAGCGCGAGCGCGAGCGCCTCGCCGTGGAAGTTGCCGCCGGAGACGAGCTTGCGGTCCGCGACCATCACGGTCGGGTTGTCGATCGCAGACGTGAGCTCGGCCTCGAGCGTGTCGGCGACGTAGCGCAGCGCGTCGCGGTACGCGCCGTGTACCTGGGGCATGCACCTGAGCGAGTACGCGTCCTGGACGAGGTGGTCGGAGTCGCGGTGCGACGCGACGATCGGACTCCCGGCCAGCAGCCGTCGCAGGTTGGCAGCCGACGCCTGGGCACCGGGGTGCTTGCGCAGCGCGACCAGGTCTTCGCGGAACGCCGCGTCGGTGCCGAGACACGCCTCCAGCGTCATCGCGCCGGCGACGTCCGCGGCGCGCGCGAGGTTGCGCGCGCCGTCGAGCACGAGGATCCCGAGCGCGAGCATCATCTCGGTGCCGTTGACCAGCGCGAGGCCCTCCTTGTACGAGAGCCGCAGCGGCGCGATCCCCGCGCGGCGCAGCGCCTCCGAGCCCGCCAGGACCTCGCCTCCGACCTCGGCCGCTCCCTCGCCGATCAGCGGTAGCGCGAGGTGCGCCAGCGGCGCGAGGTCGCCCGACGCTCCGAGGGAGCCCTGGGCCGGGACGACCGGATGGACGCCCGCGTTCAACAGCGCGACGAGCCTCTCGACGATCTCGAAGCGCACGCCGGAGACGCCGAACGCGAACGTGCGGGCGCGCAGCAGCAGCATCGCGCGCACGACGTCCGCCGGAAGCGGCGGCCCGACGGCGGTCGCGTGCGACCGCACGATGTCGCGTTGCAGCTCCAGCGCGAGGCCGGTGTCGATGCGGACGTTGGCGAGGTCGCCGATCCCGGTCGATATCCCGTAGACGGTGTCGCCGGACGCGACGGCGTCGTCGACGACGGCGCGGGCCGGCGCCATCACGCCGGCGACCTCGGGAAGGATCGCGACCGGCTCACGGCCGCGGGCGACCGCGACGACGTCGGCGAAGCTCAACGGCTTGCCAATGTGTACGGTCACGGACGGCAGCCTAAGGCTCGTGGCAGAGGTGGAGACGTTGACGACGAAGGCGATCAGGGGTGCGCTCGTCCTGGGCGAGGACGGCTTCTCCGCGGGCCGGGTGGTGCTGGTCGAGGACGACGGGATCGGAGACGTCGTGGACGAGCGCGACGTGCCGGCGGATGCCGAGGAGCACGACTGGGGCGACGTCGCGATCGTCCCGGGGACGGTCAACGCACACGGCCACGCGTTCCAGAACCTGCTCAAGGGCCGGGCGGACGACCGGCAGTTCGAGTCGTGGCGGGACGACGTGCTCTACCCGTTCTCCGAGGACCTGGACGGCGACGACGTCTACACCGGCGCGCTGTTCGCCTTCACCGAAGCGCTGCGTGCAGGCGTCACCACCACCGTCGACTTCTTCTACCTGCACGACGGCGGGAACGACAACGCGGAGCAGGTGATCCGCGCGGCCCGCGACGCGGGGATCCGGCTCGTCTTCGCTCGCACGTTCTACGACCTCGACGCGCCGACGAAGGCGCCCGCGCGATACCGGGAGGCGGCAGCGGACGCTGCGGCGAGATGCCGCGCGCTGGCCGCCGCGCACGCGGGCGACCCGATGGTCTCGGTGCAGCCCGCTCCTCACTCGCTGCATGCC
>JALZEG010000079.1 GCA_030862185.1 Actinomycetota bacterium | reverse complement strand
TGACGCCCGGGAGCCCGTCGGAGGGATCCCCGCGCAGCACCGCGAAGTCGGCGTACGCGCGTCCGGGGATGCCATAGCGGCTCTCGACGTATGCCTCGTCGACGGTGGCGACGTTGCTGACGCCGCGGATCGGGAAGAGCACGACGACCTTCGGGTCGCGGACGAGCTGGAACAGGTCGCGGTCGCCCGAGAAGATCACGACCCGGCCGGGCGCCCTCTCGGCCAGCGTCCCGATCACGTCCTCGGCCTCGTGCTCCGGATGACCGACGACCGCGACGTCGCACATCTCGAGGAATCCGTAGAGCACGGGGACCTGTGACGCGAGCCGATCCTCGGCGGCCTCCTGCGCGCTGCCGGGCGCGGCGCGGAAGTCCTTGTAGGACTCGACGAGCTCGACGCGCCAGCGCGGCCGCCAGCTCGTGTCGGCCGCGCAGGCGAGGTAGTCGGGATCGTGGTCCTCGACGAGCCGCGCGAGCATCCGGAAGAAGCCGTGCGCGGCGTTTATCGGCTTCCCTTCGGGCGTCGTGACGCTGTCGGGAGTCGAGAAGAGCGCGCGATAGAAGAGGCTGGGTGCGTCGACGAGCAATGTCAGCGAGTCGTCCACGCCGGCGAGCCTATGGCGGCCCCCGGCGCGCTACGAGCGGTGGAAGTCGACGACGATGTCGCCTTCGGTCGGAAGCGACGGCGTCCCGTCCTCGCAGGTGCCCTTCTGGACGAAGATCTCGATCTGGAGGTCGGGAGACACGGGAACCGGCGCCTCGGTCTGCCCGCAAAACTCGGAGAACGTCTCGAAGTGCCCGACCGACGCGTTGCCGTAGTCGGCGTCCCAGCGGATCTGGGCGACCGCAGCCGCCACCGGTCGCTCGCTGTCGTCGAGGACCATGGCCGAGACCGCCTTCTCGCCCTTCCGCAGGTGAAACACGTACGCGTCCTCCGTGTTCCAGGCGCCGGCGCCGAACCCCGGCGCGCCGACGTGGTGGTTCTCGTCTGAATAGTGGTACGGCAGCATGTCGCGGCGCGGCCTCGCCGCCCCGGCGGGAGCGGCCGTCGCGAAGCACGCGACCACCGCGACCATGAAGAGAGCTCTTGCCCGCACGATCGCCCCTTTCGTTCGCCGCCTCCTACTTCTCTACGAGGCGGAGGAGCTAGAGGTAACAGGGCGCTATTTGCTGATCTTGTCCTCGGCGTCCGACTTTCCGAGCCCGGCGCGGTCGGCGCCGCCGGAGTCGTCGGTCGTGCCCGAGCCCTCGGACGGCGGCTCGTCGCCCTCGCGGTCCTGCGGCTTCGGATCCTCGATCATCGTGTGCCTCCGTCCCTCGACCGGCCTGGCCCCCTCGTCCCGAGGCTACTCTTGGAGCGGTGCAGGTAGGAATGGTCGGACTCGGCCGGATGGGGGCGAACATGTCGCGCCGCCTCCTCGACGGCGGCCACGAGGTCGTCGCGTACGACGTCGAACCCGCTGCCGTCGAGACCGTGACGGCCGTGGGGGCCGTGGGCGCCGAATCGCTCGAGACCCTCGTCGAGAAGACGGCGCCCCCGCGCGCCGTGTGGCTCATGCTGCCGGCCGGAGAGGTGACGCAGACGGCGATCGCACGTCTCGCCGAGCTCCTGGACGAGGGCGACGCGGTCGTCGACGGCGGCAACTCGCGGCACGTCGACTCCGTCGCGCGTGCGGCGCAGCTCGGCGAGCGCGGCATCGACTTCGTCGACTCGGGGACCTCGGGCGGCGTCTGGGGGCTGAACGAGGGTTACTGCCTGATGATCGGTGCGTCCGAGGCCGCGTTCGCAAGGCTGGAGCCGCTCTTCGCCACGCTCGCGCCCGAGGACGGCTACGCGCGCGTCGGCCCTCCGGGGGCCGGGCACTTCGTGAAGATGGTCCACAACGGGATCGAGTACGCGCTGATGCAGGCCTACGGCGAAGGCTTCCAGCTCATGCAGGACGGGGAGCTCGACGTCGACGTCGCGCGCGTCGCGGAGCTGTGGCGGCACGGCAGCGTCGTGCGTTCGTGGCTCCTCGACCTCGCGGCGCGCGCGCTGCAGGGCGACCCGGACCTGGCGGGCATCGACGACTACGTCGAGGACTCGGGCGAGGGCCGGTGGACGCTCGAGTACGCGATCGAGCACGCGATACCGGCCCCCCTGATCGCGCTGTCGTTGTTCGAGCGCTTCGCGTCGCGGCAGGAGAGCTCCTTCTCGGACAAGGTCGTCGCCGCGCTCCGTATGGAGTTCGGGGGACACGGCGTCAGGAGCCCCGAGTGAGCGTGCAGCCGGCGATCGCGCCGGAGCGCGTCGAGGAGAAGGGCCTCGACGAGGTCAGCGACCTCGACAAGCCGTGGCTCGTCGTCGTGTGGAACGACCCGATCAACCTGATGTCGTACGTGACGTGGGTCTTCCAGAAGCTCTTCGGATACTCCTTCCAGAAGGCGACGAAGCTGATGCTCGACGTGCACCACAAGGGCAAGGCGATCGTCTCGACCGGCTCGCGCGAGAAGGCGGAGCTCGACTGCTACCGCCTGCACGCGCACGGCCTGTGGGCGACGCTGACGAAGAGCGACTGAGAGACGTGCGCGTCGACGGCGACCTGACCCTCCACGTCGAGGAGCACGAGGCGGGGCTGCTCCGGCAGCTCGTCGACGAGACGCGCATCCTGCTCGAGGCGGAGGTCCCGCGGCAGGATCCGGTGATAGCCCGGCTCTTCCCCGACGCGTACGACGATCCCGAGCAGGCGGAGACGTACCACCAGATGGTGGGGAACGAGCTCCGTGCCGAGAAGCTGCGCGCGCTGCGGCAGGTGTCCGAGTCGCTGGGGCAGTCCGGGCGCGCCGACATCGCGCTGACCGACGAGCTGACGACGGCATGGCTCGCGTGGCTGACCGACATGCGGCTCGCGGTCGGGACGAGGTTGGGCGTGACCGAGGAGACAATGGAGGTCGATCCCGAGTCGCCGGATGCACCCGCGTACGAGGTGTTCCACTGGCTCGGATGGATCCAGGAAACGATCATCGAACGGCTCGCGCCGCTGGGCGGCGAGGACTAGACGAGGAGGACGGAACGTGGAACGGCTGCAGCGCAGGGACAAGGCCCCCGACTTCTCGCTCGAGGACGGGGACGGAAGGACGTGGTCGCCGGCCGATCTGCGCGGTCAGAAGGTGATCGTCTACTTCTATCCGGCCGACGACACGCCCGGCTGCACGGCGCAGGCGTGCGACTTCCGCGACGCGCAGCCGGACCTGACCGAGCGCGGCTACCGCGTGCTCGGCGTGAGCCCGCAGGGCGCGTCGTCGCACCGGCGGTTCTCGGAGAAGTACTCGCTGAACTTCCCGCTGCTGATCGACGCCGACTACGCCATGGCGCGGGCCTACCGCGTCGCGGAGGAACGAGAGGAAGCAAAGAAGCCGCGCATC
Organism: Actinomycetota bacterium; assembly: GCA_030862185.1. Lineage (GTDB taxonomy): Bacteria > Actinomycetota > CADDZG01 > CADDZG01 > WHSQ01 > JALZEG01. Next base: position 1,344 of record JALZEG010000079.1, on the reverse strand, counting down.
GTGCGCTCGACGTTCGTGATCGACGAGGACGGGATGCTGACCGAGGCACTGTATGGGGTGAAGGCGCGCGGCCACGTCGAGTCGCTGCTGTCGGGGGTCGCGGGGGCCTAGAGGCGCTCCCTCAGCCACGCGACGTCGTCGGCGATCTCAGGCCACGGCGTCTCGCAGATCACGACCGGGGCGTCCGAAGCCTTCACCATCTCGAGGATCGTCTCCGGTTCCATCTTCCCGGTGGCGAAGTTCGCGTGCCGGTCGGCGCCGGTCCCGGGGTTGTCGCGCGAGCTGTTCGCGTGGAGGACGTCGATGCGTCCCGTGGCGGCGCGCACCCGCTTGACGACGTCGGCCAGGTCCTCGCCCGCCGCGTGCGCGTGACAGGTGTCGAAGCAGAACCCCGCGTCGAAGCCCTTCAGGTGGTCGAAGAGCTCGGCGAGCACGTCGACGTGACGTCCCATCGCGTTCGTCCCGCCGGCCGTGTTCTCGATGATTATCGGGACCGGCGCGTCGATCTCCTCGAAGCACTTGACCCAGCGGACGAAGCCGCGCTCGATCCCGTCCTCGGCGTGGCCCGCGTGGACGATGACCCCGGTGGCGCCGACCTCGGCCGCGCGGTCGAGCGTGTCCGTCAGGATCTTGCGCGACGGGATCCTCACCCGGTTGTTGGGCGACGCGACGTTGATGAGATACGGGGCATGGACGTAGACCGGCAGCGGCGACTCGCTGAGCTCGGCGGCGTCGGGGCGGGGCGGAGGCTTCTTCCACGACTGTGGGGGGCCGACGAACATCTGGACGCACTCCGCGCCGACGAGCGCGGCCTCCTCGAGGGGGGCCTCTCCGGGTACGTGGGCGCCGATGATCACGGCGTCAAGGTAGCGTGCGCGGGCGGCCTCGGCCGGACGCCCGAGCGACACCGGGCGGTTTGCCCGGGCCCCCGCTTTGCCGGATGATGGCGCCCATGAAGCTCCTGCGCGACGTCGCGATCCGGCACCTCGTCACCGTGAACCCCGCGACCACGCTCCGCCGGGCCGCCAAGGTCATGACCGACCGCGGCGTCGGCTGCGCGGTCGTCGTCGAGAAGGAGCGCGTCGCGGGCATCGTGACCGAGCGCGACATCCTCCGTGCGATCGCCGAGGACGGAAAGATGGACGAGGTGACGGTTGCGGATGTCATGACGCGCGACGTCGTGAGCGGCGCGCCGGGATGGGAGCTGCTGAAGGCCGTCGACACGATGACCGAGGGAGGGTTCCGCCACCTTCTCGTCATGGAGATGGACGACCCGGTCGGGATCGTCTCGCTGCGCGACCTGATGACGGCGATGGCCGAGATGGTCAACGCCGACGGCGCGGC
>JALZEG010000066.1 GCA_030862185.1 Actinomycetota bacterium | reverse complement strand
GTCGAGGTCGACACCGTGGGCGCGGTCGCGCTCGACGGTGCCGGCGCTCTCGCCGCAGGGTCCTCGACCGGAGGCGTCTTCGGGAAGATGCCCGGGCGCATGGGCGACTCCGCGATCTTCGGCGCCGGCCACTACGCGTCCAAGGTCGTGGCCGTCGTCGGAACGGGCGTCGGCGAGATGTTCCTGGAGACGCTCGCCTGCGCGCGGGCCGCGATGCTCATCGAAGCCGGCGTGCACCCGCAGAGCGCGTGCGAGGACGTCGTCTCGCTCCTGGCGGAGCGGGCGCCGCTGCCGGCCGGGCTGCTCGCGCTCGACCGCGCGGGCCGGCACGGCGCGGCCTATCGCGGTGGCTCGTGGGACGTCGAGGGGCCGGACGGGCCTGTGGAGGCGGCGCGCCTCGGGTAGCTAGCGGTTCGAGAACGCGGTCAGGAAAAGCGACGCGAGCAACAGCATCAGCAGCCCCAGCACGAGGTAGGTGAACCGGCGGCCGTACAGCAGGATCTGCTTCGGCTCGCCGTTCGCTTCGCGGTATGCGTCGTGCGCGGCCGCGCCCCACAGCCCGAACGCCGCCACGCCGTACAGGGCCGCGAACGGCATCGACCGTCCCTCGCCGCCGATGGCGAAGAACAGCGCCATCAGGACGACCCACACGCTGACGACGCCGCGCGCCACCGCCTGCGCCCACATGCCGAGATACGCATGCCCCGCCCCCGGGAAGAACAGCGAGATCATTGCGGTGGTGCCGGGATCGCGCTCGGGCCGGGCGGGGGCCGGGGGCCGGACCGACTCGGCGAACGGCGTCCCGCACACTGCGCACGTCTGCTCCTCGAGCCGGTTCTCGTTGTCACAGGACGAGCAGCGCCACAGGATGCCCTCCTCGGTGGAGCGGAAGCTGCCGTGCTCGACGCCGGGCTTGACCTGCGGGCGGTCCTCGCCCGGGGGCGCGGGCGCCCGGCCCGTCTCCGCGACCGGCGGAGGCGGCGGAGGGGCGTCGAACCTCTTCAGGCACTGACCGCACCACTGGGCGTCCGGGGGGTTCTTCGCGCCGCAGGACGGGCACCGGAGCTTTTCGGGCGCGTGCAACTCGTTCACGCTCATCGCTCCTTACATCGGCGTCCGGGAAGGGTGACTCAAGCCCCGTAACGGACGGACCGGTCAGTCGTATATGTGCTCCGGGCCCGGATACCGTCCCTCGGCCACGTCGGCGGCGAACTCCTGCGCGGCCCGCTTGATCTCCTCGCCGAGCTCGGCGTAGCGCTTGACGAAGCGCGGGAGGTGCCCCTGGGTGATCCCGAGGAAGTCGTGCCACACGAGCACCTGGGCGTCGCAGGCGCGGCCGGCCCCGATGCCGATCGTCGGGACGGCGAGCGACGCCGTGACCTCCTCGGCGAGGCGTTCGGGGACCGCCTCGAGCACGAGCGAGAACACGCCCGCGGCCTCGAGGCTCTTCGCGTCCTCGACCAGCTCGTGGTGCGCCTCCTCGGTACGGCCCTGGACCTTGTAGCCGCCGAGCTGGTTGACGGACTGCGGCGTGAGGCCCAGGTGGCCCATCACCGGGATCCCGGCCTCGACCAGGCGCTCGACGAGCTCGAGGGAGCGGCCGGCTCCTTCGAGCTTCACCGCGTTCGCGCCGGCCTCCTGGAGGAGGCGCCCCGCGTTGCGCATCCCGTCCTCGACCGACGCCTGATAGCTCATGAACGGCATGTCGCCCACGACGAGCGCGTTCGTCGTCCCGCGTGCGACCGCGGCCGTGTGGTGCACGACGTCGTCCATCGTCACGGGGACGGTGGAGCCGTAGCCGAGCAGGACCGTCCCCATCGAGTCTCCGACGAGGATCAGGGGGATCCCGGCTTCGTCGAGGAGCCGGGCCGACGGCGTGTCGTACGCCGTCAACATGACGAATTTCTCGCCGCGCTGCTTGAACGCGCGCACGTCGTTCACCGTTATGGACACTGTCGCCTCCTCATACGGGTAGCCGCAGCTCGAATCAGTCTACGACCGGGAAGGCGAGCAAAGAGAAGAGGGGCCTCGACGAGGCCCCTCTCTTCTAGGTCGTGTTCGTGGTTACTCCGGGACGCCGGGCTCCGTCTTGCCCTCGCCGAGCCAGACCTTGATCTCGAACTCCCCACCCTCGCCGAGCCAGTTGGCGGTCTCGATCGTGTAGCCGCCGCAGTCGGGGGTGATGATCCCGACGAGGTTCTCGGACGTCGCGGTGCTCTCGCCTCCATGGTTGGTCGTCGTATTCGACGGGTCGAATCCTGCGACGGACTGTCCCTTGGTGTCGATCAGCGGCTGGAACCCGTGAGACGACGCGGCTCCCATCCCGTCGCTGAAGTATGCCCAGAGGTCGTAGTCGCGGTACTCGTCGAATTCGAACGTCACGTACAGCCCCGCCGACGGGAGCTTCGTGTCGACCTGGACGTTGAAGTAGTCACGCGACGCCGCGAGCGGTCCCGTCTCGGGGATCTGCGAGAGCAAGCGCGCGTCTCCGAGCGACATGTCGAGGTTGACCTTCTGGACCAGCGGCGCCTCGGCCGTGTGGGCGTCGGTGACGACGACCGTCGGCTTCTCGGCACCCATCTCGCCCGCCACGTAGGGCTTACAGGCGGCAGGCTTCTTCGGCTTCTTCTTCTTGGCAGCGGTGGCAGGTCCAGCCAGCACGCCGGAGACGACGAGGCCGAGCGCCAGCACGATCGAGAAGATTCGCTTGTTCATGGACCCCTCTTTTCCCCAGTGCGGTCACATTCGCGGATAACCCATCTGGGGAGTTCGCCGCCCCATGTCGCCTTCCTGCACGCTCCGCCGGCGTGTCGGTGGATCAGCCCGATAGCGCGCAGGCCGCTACGTCCTGGGCCAGCGCCGGGTAGTAGACGTCGATCTGCGGGGGGTTCACGTTGACGTAGCTCCCGATGTTGGTGGCTACCCCGGCGAGACAGAAGGCCGGGCCCGTGGGGACGCGCGAGGAAAGGCAGGACGCCCAGTAGAGCGCGAAGTCCGTCGCCCACTGAGTAGCCGCCTGAACGTCTGGATCGACCGAATCCAGGTTCACGTGGAGACCTTCCCCGTCGACGTAGACCGTGCCCGGTGTGGGGCGAGAGGGGCTGTCCTCCGCGCAGCTCAGAGGCCACGGTGGCGCCTCGCTCGCCTTCGCTACGGGTGCCAAACCGACTGACGCCGCGACCAACGTCGCGACGAGGATGCCGCCTAGTCTTCTCTTCATCTCAGGCTCCTTTGCCTCGTTGGGACCGCGCCCGTCGCAGCCCGCGTGCGGACGCTTCGCCGCGCCGGCGGCCTTCCCTTCCCATGGGTCGGCTATCCGCTGGTGACGATCCCGTTGCAGTTGAAGATCAGCCGCGCCTCCTCGAGGACAAGGCCGTAGTGGATCCTGACGACGAGGTCTTCCCCCACCTCGACGTAGCGCCCGACGGGGTCGGGGCTCGTCCGGATGGCCTCCGAACGTTCCATGACGCAGTCCACGTAGGGGGTCACGATCCCCTCGGCGTCCTGCGCCAGGCATGCGACGAGCGTCTCGGTCGCCGCGCGGTAACGCTCGACCAGAGCGACGACGTTGTCGCCTCGGATCGTGATCGTCTCGGGGTTGATCTCGACGTAGTAGCCCTGGTCCAGCGGGGGCAGGAGGGCGTTCAGGAAGTCGCCGACGTAGCTGGGCGAGCACTCGACCTCGTCGGCCGCCGCCGGCGATGCGACGGGAAGGGCCGAGCAGGCCGCGATGAAGCACGCGACGAGTAGACGCGTCTTGCGCATGGGATACCTCCGGATTCGTCCGCCATCGACACGCCACCGAACGGCGACGCGTGGTAGTCGGTTCGCTCGAACCGCTCCGATCCCTGCTTGACTCGCTACCGAGCCGGCGTCACAATCCCGGCGGGCTGCCGTCATCGAAGACGGCACGGGGATCTGGAGGTGGCGGATGCGCATTTCTCGTTTGGTTGTGGCTTCCTTGCTCGTGGGGTCTGTCCTGGTCGTCCCGATGGCGGCGCCCGCGGGGGCGGCCGACTGCATAACGCCGTTCAAGACGGCGGTCGAAAATCCGCCGCCACGCCCCACGGTCGGCCAGATCGTCTCGGTAGGACCTCCGCTGACGATCAACGGCGACGTCGTCGCGGCGTATGCAACCGCTGTCGCGGACCACTTCGCCAACGCCACGACGAGCTTCGCGCTGTGCATCGCGACGAGTACGCGAGACAGCGCCGAGCGGCTGGCGACTTGCATCACGACCTCACCTGGAGTCCAGGGAGCTGGGCAAGTCGACCGCTACGTCACCGTCGAGAGCCTTACCGTCAAGGTGTACCACGACGTGATGCTCAGCGACGCAGGCGCGATCATCGACTGCCTCGGCATCAGCTTCAACTGACGCTCTCGGGGCACGGCCCCAGCACATGAAGAAGGGGCCCCTCGCGGGGCCCCTTTCTCGTGTAGTGCTACTTGCGCAGCGGCGCTTTGATCGCGGCCCCGTCGGGGGTTTCCTTCGAGTACATCTCCTCGACCGCGTCGCCGTAGATCTCGTTGATCGTCTTGCGCTTGACCTTCATCGTCGGCGTGATCTCGTTCTCCTCCTGGAGGAAGTCGCGCTCGAGGATGCGGAACTTCTTGATCTGCTCGACCTTCGCCAGGCCCTTGTTGGTCTCGTCGATGGCGCCCTGGATCTCCTTGATCGTCCGCTCGTGGTTCGCGATCGCGGCCATGTCGCCGTCGATCCCCTGCTCCTTCGCCCACGCCGGCGCCTTCTCCGGGTCGAGCGTGATCAGGCACGTCATGAACGGACGCCGGTCGCCGATCGCGACGACCTGACTGATCAGCGAGTGGACCTTGATCTTGTTCTCGATCTCCTGCGGGGCGATGTTCTTGCCGCCCGCGGTGATGATCAGGTCCTTCTTTCGGTCGGTGATCTTGAGGTAGCCGTGCTCGTTGAACTCGCCGACGTCGCCGGAGTGCAGCCAGCCGTCCTCGTCGATCGTCTCGCGCGTCGCCTTGTCGTCCTTGAAGTAGCCGGCCATCACGTTGCCGCCGCGTACGAGGATCTCGCCGTCCTCGGCGAGCTTGACCTCGAGGCCCGGCATCGGCTTGCCGACCGAGCCGATCAGCGTCGCGTCCGGTGGGTTCCACGCCGTCGGTCCGTTGTCCTCGGATTGGCCGTAGCCCTCGGCGATCTTGAGGCCGATCGAGTGGAAGAACCAGATGAGCTCGGGCGCCAGCGGAGCCGCCGACGACAGCGCCAGCTCCAGGTCCTCGAGACCGAACGCGGCGCGGATCTTGTGGAGCACGAGCTTGTCGAGGGCCGCGTGCTGCAGCTTCATCCCGAGCGGGACCTTCGCGTCGGTGATCTTGCCGCCGCGCTGCACGGCCTCCTGCTCGCGCTTCGTGATCTCCTTGCCGAGCTCGATCGCCTTGCGCGCGAGCTTCGTCTTGCGGTCGTCCGGATCGGCTTGCGCCATCTTCGCCTGCACGCCCGCGTAGAACTTCTCCCACACGCGCGGCACGCCGAAGAAGTACGTGGGCTTGATCGCCTGGAGGTCGGCCAGCAGCGTGTCGAGCGACTCCGCGAAGCACGTGGTCGTCCCGTAGTAGATCTGGAGGAAGTGCGTGAGCATGCGCTCCGCGATGTGCGACAGCGGCAGGTACGACACCGCCTTGCCCTTCGTCGCCTCGCCGAGCGGGATGATCGCCTCGGAGCTGCGTGCCGTCCACATCACGTTCGCGTGCGTGAGCATCACGGCCTTCGGCGGACCCGTGGTGCCCGACGTGTAGACGAAGGTCGCGAGGTTCTGCGGCTTGACGGTGCGGCGCGCCTGGTCGAAGTCGGCGTCGGCGAGCTTGTCACCCTCTGCCAGGAAGTCGTCCCACGACATGACGAGGTCGGCGTCCGCGTCGCCCTGGTAGCCGTCGATCACGACGACCTTCTGGAGGTTCGGCAGGTCCGATCGCATCTTCAGGACCTTCTGGAGCTGGTCGGGGTTCTCGACGACCGCGATCTTCGACTCCGAGTGGCCGATGATGTAGGCGACCTGCTCCGGCGAGTTCGTGACGTAGATCGGCGCGGTGGCGGCGCCGATCGACAGGCAGCCGATGTCCGCGACGTGCCACTCGGGGCGGTTCAGCGACAGCAGCGACATCTTGTCGCCGTGCTTCACGCCCTGCGCCATGAGCGCCTTGCCCGCGCGGCGGACGCGGTCGCCGTAGTCGCGCCAGGTGATGTCCTTCCACGCGCCGCCCGACTTGTACCGGAGGGCGACGCTCTCCGGGTGCGCTGCGATCCGCTCCTGGAAGGTCTCGATCAGTGTCTCTGCGGGCATGGTCCCCCCTGTTTGTCGTGGTGGGTTGGCAGCAGCGTCGCTCCGGCAGTGCAGCCGAGTCTACGGCCGTTCTTCCGCTGTGGCCAAGACGGCGTCGATCCGGTCGGGGATCGGCGGGTGGCTGTAGAACGCGGCGACCGCGACCGCGGGCGGGTCGAGGTCGGCGAGGTTCGCCAGCGCCAGGCGGCGGAACGACGACACGGCGGCGTCGGGGTCCTCCGTGAGCCGGATCGCGACGCGGTCGGCCTCGGCCTCGAACCGGCGCGACAGCGCCGCCTCGAGCGGCGACCCCGCAACCGTCAGAGCGATCGACAGCAGGACCAGCAGCGGCAGCGCTCTCGGATCGCCGGGTCCCGATGCGCCGCTCCACTCCCAGAAGGACCCGCGGCCCCCGAGCCACCCGAGGAACGCGAACGCGACGAGGAGGCCCGCCGACGCGATCGCGAGGTTCTTGAGGACGTGATTGCTCTTCTGGTGGCCGAGCTCGTGCGCGACGACGAACGCGGTCTGGTCCTCGGTGCCCGCGTCGACCAGCGTGTCGTAGAGCACGAGCCTCTTCGTCTCGCCGAGGCCGGCGACGTACGCGTTCTCGGCAGTCGTGCGCCGGCTCGCGTCCGCGACGAGGACCTCGTCCACCCGGATCCCCGCGCCTGCGGCGAGGGCACGGACCCGATCGTTCAACGAGCCCGGCTCGAGCGGGGTGAACCGGTTGAACAACGGCGCCACGACGACGGGCCACAGGAAGAACATCACGGCGGTGAGGAGCGTGAACGCCCCCCAGCCCCACAACCACCACGTGCGCGGCTGCCACCGGACGACCGCGAAGAAGACGAGGGCCGCGACCGCCGACGTAACGGCTCCGACGGCCGCTCCCTTCAGTTGATCCGTCACCCACCCCGGCACCTGCTGGGTCGACAACCCCCACGCGTGCTCGACGACGTAGCCGCGCACGAACGCGAGCGGCAACGCCGCCAGGGTCAGGAGGAGCGCGATCACCGCGCCGGCGATCAGCGCGCGCCCCGGCCACGCCCCGATCCGGGACTCGAGCGCGTCGACGAGGTCCGCCCACGGCCCGCGCGCCAGGATCACGAGCGCGACGACCTGCACGACGACACCGAGCCCGAACGAGAGGTAGCCCGGCCCCCGGTACGCGGCGTGCCGCGCGACCTGCTCGGGCGTGAACGACGAGCCGAGCGATGCATCGGTCGCGCCGGGATCGGCGGGGCGCTGCCGGAGCTCGCCGGGAGCGCGCGAGACGAACCCCACGATGCCGGCCGCGACGAGTGAGGCGGCGGCGATCGACAGCAGAGCGCGGGCCCAGGTCATCGGGCCAGCGTAGCTATCCCGCCTGCGACACCTCGTCGTCGGGCGGTCCCGGCGGCGGCGAGTCGCGCGGGCGGAAGCGCAGCACCGGGATCAGGCCGGCCCCCGCCAGCGTCTGCAACGGCGGGTCCAGCTCGTCCTCGATCTCGACCGCCGTCGACTGGGGGTGGAGCAACGCCGTCACGAGGCAATCGTCGCAGTGCTCGCTGCGGTACATCTGGCATTCCGAACAGTCGATCCTCACGGCTACCTCCTCCGTCCGGCCCGGCCTTTCTTCCTGGATCCAGGCTAGGGAGGGGGTACGACACTTTTCCCCCGGGCGTCTCGCCGAGACGACCCGCGCTCTTCAGCGCGCCAGCTCCAGGAGCTGGGCCGCCACCGCGATCGTGGCCCCCTCGGCGGCCGCACGCTCCTGCAGCTCCCGGTCGTTCGTCACGACCACCACGGGGTCGGGGGGCAGCGACGCCAGCTTGGCCATCAGGTGGTCGTCGGCGATCTCGCCGGGGCGGGAGTACTCGACGCGCACCCGCGTCCGGGCGAGGCGCGACGTCCCCGGCGCGATGTCGGAGCCGTCGAAGACCACGGTGGTCGGCACCTTCGTACGGAGGGCGAGCTTCTCGAGTTGCTCGATCAGCCTCTCGCGTTGCGCGGCGAGGTCGAGGTCCGGGAACCCCCCGGGCGATTTCGTGACGTTGTAGCCGTCGACGAGCAGGCGGACACGAGGCGCGCCGAGCCACGCGTCGAGCGTCTTCGGGTCGTCCTCGAAGCGGCCCGCCGGAACCGGGAGCGGGCGGCGCGGCCCCCGCGGCGCCTCCTCCTTCTTCTGCGCCCGCTGACCTTTGCGCTGCGACGCCTTCTCCACCGCGAGCTCGAGCTCGGCGATCCGACGGCGGGTCGCGCTCAGCTCCTTGCGAACGGCCCGCAGCTCCGCCGTCGCCTCCTTCGCCCGCGCCTGGGCGGCCGCGGCGTCCTTCTTCGCGCGGCGTTCGAGCTTGTCGGCGTCGCTCCGAGCGCGGTCCGCGCGGGCACGCGCCGCGGCCGCCTCCTCCGCGTTTGCCGCGGCCTCGCGCTTCGCCGCCTCGAGCTCCTTGCGCAGCTCCTTGTTCGCCGCCCGCTCGTCCTCGAGCGTCTTGCGCGACGACTCCTTCGTCCGGCGCACGGCGTCCTTGGCCGCAGCGACCTTCTCCGTCTCCTTGCGGAGCTCGTCGCGCAGGCGCCGCGCGGGGTCGGCCGGCGCAGTCGCGCGCGGCGGACCGGCGAGGTCCGCGAGCGCGTCCTCCCATCCGTCGGCGCGCTCGGCCGCGAGGCGCAATGCCTGCCCTTGCTTCTTGGGGAGCGAATGGTCCTCGTCGAGCCACTGCACCACCAGCCCGCGCGCGGCCTCGTCGTCGAGGAGGGCGACGACCTCCTGCGCGTGCGCCATCAGCATCTTCTGATGGAAGTTGCGGAGGCGCCGCACCTCGGGAGGGAGGTCGAGCGCGGGGGCGGCGCGCATGTAGGCGCCGAGCCCCTTCACGACGAGCGGCAGCGCCGCCTCGGGCACCGCCACGTCAGACGACGCCCGCGGCGCGCAGCCGCTCGATCCGCGACGCGTCGAAGCCCGCCTGCGCGAGCACCTCGTCGGTGTGCTCGCCTAGACCGGGTGGCGGACGCCGCGTCGCGTCGCCCGGCGCACCCGCAAGCTTCACGGGGACGCCCACGTGCCTCCACGGCATCCCGTCGGCGAGCGGTGACTCCACGAGCATGTCGCGGTGGAGGACCTGTTCGTCGGCGAACGTCTCCGCGAGGTCGTTGACCGGCGCGACGCACACGTCCGCGTCGCCGAAGTGCTCCATCCACTCCGCGCGGGTGAGCGAAGCGAACAGGTCCTCGAGCTCCGCCACCACCTCGTCGCGCCGGGCCCCCGTCGCGAACCCGTCGCCGGAGAGGTCGCGCCGCCCCACCGAAGAGCACAGCGCGTCCCAGAACTGCGGCTCGAGCGCGCCGACCGCGAGCCATCCGTCGGCCGCGGGATAGACGCGGTAGCAGGGGTACGCGCCCGAGAGGTGCATCTCGCCGCGGCGCGGGACCTCGCCCGTGGCGAAGTACGCGGCCGCGTGGATCGACAGCCACGACACGAGCCCGTCGGTCATCGCCACGTCGCAGAAGTCGCCCTGCCCAGTCGCGTCGCGCGCGCGCAGCGCAGCGAGGATCGCGATGACCGCGGCCATGCCTCCGCCGGCGAGGTCTCCGATCTGTACGCCCGGGACGACGGGAGGGCCGCCGGCCTCGCCGGTGAGCCCGAGGATCCCCGCGTAGGCGGCGTAGTCGACGTCGTGTCCCGCCGCGCCGGCCCGCGGGCCGTCCTGGCCGTAGCCCGTGATCGCGCAGTAGACGAGGCGCGGGTGGAGCGACGACAGGCGCTTCCATCCGACGCCGAGACGGTCCATGACGCCGGGGCGGAACGACTCCACGACGACGTCGAAGCCGCCGGCGAGCTGCTCGAAGGCGTCGCGTCCCTCGGACGCCTTCAGGTTCAGCGTCACCGACCGCTTGTTGCGGTTCAGCGCGACGTGGTTCGCGGACGTCTCGCCGACCATCGGGGGCATGAGGCGGATGTAGTCGCCCCTGCCGGGCTCCTCGACCTTGACGACGTCGGCGCCGAGGTCGGCCAGCAGGCAGGTCGCGTACCCGCCCGGCAGCAGGCGCGTGAGGTCGAGCACCCGCAGCCCCGCGAGGGGGCCGCCGTTCACGCGGGCTCCCCGGCGGCCGGGACCTCCGCGACCTGATCCGACGATCCGCACCACCGGCACACGACCTTCTCGACGCGGTGCTCGAGGATCTCCTCCTCCTCGACGCGCGGCTCGCCGCCGAGCGTGAAGTGCACGAAGCTCTTCGACCGCTTGGTCTCGACGACGTCGAAGCGCGTCTTGTTCCCGCACGCGTCGCAGCGGTAGCTCACGCGCCGGGTTCCTTCTTGCACACGAGCGCGAAGACGACCGTGTCGTCGTTGATCTCGCCGAAGGCCTGCGCGTCCTCGAACACGCGCTGCGTGAGCTCCTCCGCCGACGCGCCCGGAGCATGCTTCTCGAGCGACGCGCTCACGCGCTCGCGCCCGTAGAGCTCGCCGCCACGCCGCGCCTCGACGAGGCCGTCGGTGAAGCCCAGCATGACGTCGCGGGGGCCGAGCGTGAACGAGCTCTGGTCGAACGCCTGGTCGGCGAACGCGCCCACGATGCTCCCGGAGGCCGACACCGCTTCGACCTCGTCTGTCGCGGCCCGGTAGATCAGCGGGGGCGGATGACCTCCCACCGCGATCGTCAGCTTGCGTTCCGCCGGGTCGAACAGCGCGTACATCAGCGTGGCGAAGCGGTCCTCCGCGAAGCCCGTCACCAGCGCGTTGTTGAGGTGGTAGAGGACCGACGCGGGCTGCGCGTTGCGGATCGCGAACGCGCGCAGCATGTACTTCGCCATCGCGGTGTACGCGGCGGCCTCGGCTCCCTTTCCGGAGACGTCGCCGACGACGATCGCGTAGGAGCCGTCGCTCAGGTCGAAGACGTCGAAGAAGTCGCCGCCGATGTCGGCTTCCCCGCTCGCCGGCTCGTACACGGCGGCCGACTCGTAGCCCTGCATCTCGGGCAGCTCCGTCGCGAGCAGCCCCTCCTGGAGGCTGCGCGCGACGCTGCGCTGGCGCTCGAACCGCTGCGCGTTCTCGATCGCGGTCGCGGCCTGCGCTACGAGGACCTGGAGGGCCTCGGTCTCGTCGCTCCGGACCGGCGGCTCCCACGAGAAGAACAGCACGACGGCGCCGATCATCGGCGGGTCGGCCCGCTGGATCGGCGCCGCGACGGCGGCGAGGCCGGACGCACCCGCGCCGAGCTGCTCCGCGAGGTCCTTGACGACGACGATCTCGCCGGCGAGCAGCGCCCGCCACGGATCGACGGTCAGGTCGAGGCGAGCCATCCCCTCCGTGAGCGCCGCCGATTGCCGGCCGTAGCTGCCGGCGGCGACGAGGCTGCTCTGCGTCGAGTCGAGGAAGTACATGACCGCCGATTCCGCGGAGAGAAGCTGGACCGCGCCGGCCGCGACGTCCTCGACGACCGCGGCCAGCCGCAGCTTGGAACCGATGCGCAACCCGATTGCCCGCAGGTCGGCCAGCAGGTTGAAGCGGCGCGCGGCCGCCAGCGCGCTGGCGAGCTGGCGCGCTATCCCACGGGCGAGCGCCTGGTCCTTCGCGCTGAAGTCGCGCGGCTCGGCGAACTCGATCGCGACCCCGCCGAGGTCCTCGCCCCAGCGCACGAGCGGGAGCCCGATGTAGGCGCCCACCCCGCGCTCGGCCGCACGCTGCGCGACGACCGCGGACTCCGTCGAAGTGTCGCCGACGACCACCGGCGCCCGTTGCTCGAGCGCCCGCCGCAGGAGCGGGAGGCCCTCGGGCGTGGCCGACATGTTCTGGCGGTCGGCGACCTCGTCCTCCTCGAAGCCGTAGTGGGCCTGGATGGCGAAGCGGCCGCTGTCGGCGTCCCACGTGGCGGCGAAGCAGCGCGTGGCCCCGAGAAGGCCGGGGACGATCCGCACGGCGAGGTCCATCGTCTCCTCGACGGACTTGACGTCGGTCAGGGCGCCCGAGAGCCCCAGCAGGGCGTGCGCGACCTCGGACTCCTCGCGGAGCGTCTGGAGCGTCTGCTCCTGCTCGGCGGCCCGGCGTCCTGCGGGTGTGTCCGGCCCCCTCTCGGCCAGGTCTCGCACCATGCCCGCCATGCTAGCCGTGAGGTGCTGCAGCGACCTCCGGTCCTTGAAGTATCGAACGTATGTTCGCTATGGTGCTGGGATGCCGGTGGCGCAGCGGTCGTTCGCGGAGCTGGGGCGGCCGCTCGCGGACGTGACGTTCTGCGTCGTCGACCTCGAAACCACCGGCGGCTCCCCCGCGGACTGCGGGATCACCGAGATCGGGGCCCTGAAGGTCCGGCTGGGCGAGCGGCAGGGGTCCTTCCACACGCTCGTCCGGCCCGACGAGATGGTCCCCGCGTTCATCCGGCTCCTGACTGGGATCAGCGACGACATGCTCGTCGACGCGCCGCGGATCGAGGCCGTGCTCCCGTCGTTCCTCGAGTTCGTGCGCGACTCCGTCCTGGTCGCGCACAACGCTCGCTTCGACGTCGGCTTCCTCGACGCGGCGCTGGCGCGGGCCGGATACCCGCCCCTCGGCAACGACGTCGTCGACACCGCGACGCTAGCGCGCAAGATCCTCGCCGGCGAGGTCCGGAACAACAGGCTCGAGACGCTCGCGCGGCACCTGCGCTGCGCGCACCAGCCGTGCCACCGCGCGTTCGCCGACGTGCTCGCGACGAACGAGGTGCTGCATCACCTGATCGAGCGCGCCGCAGGCTACGGCGTCACGACGCTCGAGGACCTGCTGGCGCTGTCGTCGACGCGCTTGGACGGGACGTTCCAGAAGATCCGGCTGGCCGACGGGCTCCCGAGCTCGCCGGGCGTGTACCGCTTCGTCGGCTCGTCCGGCCAGACGCTCTACGTCGGCAAGGCGACGGATCTGCGGACGCGCGTCAGGTCGTACTTCTACGGCGATCCGAGACGCAAGATCCGCGACCTGCTGCGCGAGACGCAGGACGTGTCGTTCGAGGCGTTCGCGACGACGCTCGAGGCCGAGGTCGCCGAGGCGCGCGCGATCGCGTGCGAGACGCCGCCGTACAACCGGCGCGGCAAGGCGGGAGCGAGCTGGTACGTCAAGGCCTCCGTGCGGCGGCCACGGATCGCGCCGGCGCGCTCCCCCGTCGACGACGGCAGCGCGTACCTCGGCCCGCTGCCGTCACTGAAGCACGCCCGGGCGCTGATCGACACGGTGCGCGACGCGACCGCGGTGCACCGCTGCGCCGTCCCGTCACGTTGCCGCGGCTGTGCCTTCTCCGAGCTCGCCGTCTGCGCGGGGTCGGACCGCGCGGCGCACGAAGAGGAGGTCCGGCTGGTCGTCGACGCCCTGACTCGCGATCCGGGGCTCGTGGTTCGGCCGCTGGAGGACAAGATGTGGCGCCTGGCGCGTCAGGAGCGCTTCGAGGAGGCGGCGGAGCTGCGCGACCGGGCGCGCTCGCTGGCGCGCTGGATCGAGCGGTCGATCGAGGTCCGATCGCTGGTCGCCGCCGGAGAGGTGCTGCTGCGCGTCGGCGGCCGCGGCGTCCTGCTCGTGCAGGGACAGCTGGCGGCGGCGTGCGACGCGGACGAGCGGCCGGTTGCGGACCTGCTGGCGAGACTGCGCGCCGAGGCGCAATGGGAGCCGGTGCGCCCGTGGCTGACCGCAGCGGTGCAGCGCGAGGTGCGGACGGTGGTGTCGTGGCTCAACCGCCACGAAGCCGAGGTGGAGGTGCTGGACGTCGGC
This sequence comes from Actinomycetota bacterium, assembly GCA_030862185.1. Taxonomy (GTDB): domain Bacteria; phylum Actinomycetota; class CADDZG01; order CADDZG01; family WHSQ01; genus JALZEG01. Next base: position 7,745 of record JALZEG010000066.1, on the reverse strand, counting down.
GGGACCTGGGCCGTGCCGGCGCGGGCCGGACCGACGCAGGCCTTCTCGCACGCGGGACGCGGCCCCCGAGGGGGCCGCGTCCCAACCTTCGAACCCGCTTCTCCCTAGAGGGGCGGGCAGTGCCTGAGATCCACGTGCGGGATCCCGTGGTGGTCGATCCAGAACCATCCCACGCCCCCCGCCGGAGCCGGGCAGTTGAAACGGACGCACACCGGGCCCGCCGGGTCGCACGGGTTGTGAGTGGCCAGCGCGGCCGGCGCCGGGAGCAGCGCGGCCACCGCACCGATCGAGCTGGCCAAGAGAGCGATCCGCCGCATGGCAACCTCCTTCGCCCCGTCCTGGGGGCTCCCCACGGTTTGCCTGGCCATACCCCTGTCAGCCTGGGCGCGAAACGCGGCCCCCGAGGGGGCCGCATTCCTTCGACGGCCCCTCTAGTCGGGCCTCACGCAGTGCGAGAAGTCCGCTCCCGGAAAGCCGTGGTGGTCGATCCAGATCCAGCCGTGGCCCGTCGCGGATGAAGACGGGCACGCCACACGGATGCACACCGGCCCGGCCGGGTCGCACGGGTTGTGCGTCGCCATTGCTGCAGGCGCCGGCCAGAGCGCGAGCAGACAGGCGATCGAGCTCAACGACAGGACGAGTCGCCGCATAGCCACCTCCTTGCCCCAAGGCTGGGGCTCCCCACTATTGCCCTAAGGGGATTCTAGACAGGCGCTCTTCCCGGTAAACCTCAAGCAAGGTGCCTCCGACCTGAGACCGAGTGGTCCTACGTGGCCACGCAGTGCGTGAAGTCGACGCCCAGCAAGCCGTGGCCGCCGATCCAGATCCACCCGTACCCCGTCGCCGGGGGCGGGCAGGGAACCCGGATACACACCGCCCCCGGCGGGCACGGGTTGTGCGTGGCCATCGCCCCCGGTGCCGGGAGCAGCACGACCAGCGCTGCGATCGAGCTCGCCAAAAGACCTATCCGCCGCATGGCAACCACCTCCTTTGCCCCAACGCTGGGGCTCCCCACTATTGCCACCGGTGATTGTAGAGGGCGGCCGAACGCGAGAACGCGGCCCCCGAGGGGGCCGCGTCTCCAGTGCTCAGGAAGTCGTGCCTAGCGGACCTTGTACGACGCGATCTGCGTCGCTGCGTCGATGATCGTGTGCGGTGTCAGCGAGCGCTCCAGGTAGTGAGGGATCCAGCAGATCATGCAGCCGGTCGCGACGCGGGTCCCGCCGCCGCCGGTGAGCACGCTGCCCTTCTTCGCGCCCAACGACTTCAGGTCGGCGGACCACGTCATCGTCGCGGAGTCGGGGTCGAAGACGACGTCGAAGTAGAACTTCGCGTCGCACATCGCGAGGCTCAGGACCGGTGCCTGGACGGAGCCGCACTCCTCGAGCCGGGCGACGCCCTGGTACACCTTGCCGATGCGCTCCTCCCCGTGAGGCTCCTGGCTCGCAACGGTCGTGATGACGTCGGGATCGCCGACGTCGACGCTCTTGACCGTCCACTCGTACTGCGTCCCGTCGACGGCGAAGCCCCAGATGAAGCGGAACGCCTCTCCCGGGGGACCCGACGCGGGCATCGACGCGTGCGTCACCGTGAACGTGACGTCGCCGCCCTTCTTCTCCTGCGAGATCTCGCCCTTGACGAGGTCGAACCCGGCCTCCGCGGCCCCGGGCATTGAGCTGCCCTGGTTGCCCGCGTCGCCCGCGGCATCCTCGAAGACCATGACCGGCTTCGGCGCCGCCTTCGCGCCGGCCGGGAGCGCCAGCGCGCCGACGAGGAGCGCCACCACACCCACTCCTACGAGCTTTCTCATCGCTGCCCCCTTCTAGCTTGCGTCCACTCCCTCCGAGGGAGCACTTGAACCGCGGGCTCCGTCGGAGCCCTTAGCTGAAGGTTCGGTCAGCTTGGGCCGATTCCTTCTCCCCCAGGGCGATCAGCCGGCAACTGCCGTCAGCTCCTCGTCGGTCTCCCGGGCCCCCGGGCGGACGTCCAGCTCCGGGAGCCTCGCCAGGCCGTAGACGCACGCCAGCAGGGTCGCGAGGCCCCCGAACCCGAACGCGACGCGCGGGTCGAACTGCTCCGACAGCCACCCGACGATGGGCGCCCCGATCGGCGTCGACCCCAGGAAGAGCACGAAGTAGATCGCCATGACGCGGCCCCGCATCTCGTCCGACGCCGTGAGCTGGAGCGTCGCGTTCATCGTCGCCAGGAAGGCCATCGACGCGGCTCCCAGCGGCACCATGAGGACCACCGCGGTCCACAACGACGGCGCGCTCGCGGCGAGCAACGTGAACGTGCCCAGAGCAAATCCGGCGCCGAGCAGCACCCGGCGGTCCGAGCGGCCGATCGCGGCGTTCGCCAGCGACCCGGCGAACATCCCGATCCCGACCGCCGCGCCGATGAGGCCGAGCGTTCCGGCGTCGCCGGCGAACGTATCCTTCGCGAGCACCGGCAACAGCACCGAGAAGTTGTACTGGAGCGTCCCGATGACGGCCATCATCGCCAGCAGCGTCTTCAGCACGGGGACCGAGCGGACGTAGCGCAGGCCCTGGCGCACCTGGCCCTTGCTACGCGCCGCCTGATCGGCAGGCCGCAGCTCCGAGCGGTCCATGAAGATCAGCGCGAGCGTGACCGGAACGAACGAGAGCGCGTTCAGCAGGAAGCACGGGCCGATGCCGATCGTGGAGATCGTGACGCCGGCCACGGCCGGGCCGAGGACGCGCGCGGTCGTGAAGGTCGCGGTGTTGAGGCTGACCGCGTTCGTCAGGCGCGCGCGCCCGACCATCTCCATCGTGAAGGTCTGGCGGGCAGGGTTGTCGAGCGCGGTCACGACGCCGAGCAGCACCGCGACGACGATCACGATCCACAGCGTCACGGCCCCCGCGACCGTCAGCAGCCCCAGGAACAGCGACAGCACCGCGGAGCTCGCGTTCGTGAAGATCAACAGCTTCCGCTTGTCGAGCCGGTCCGCCACGACTCCCGCCCAGGCGCCGAGGAGGAGGATCGGGAGCCACTGGAGCGCGGTGACGAGGCCGAGCCCGAGGCCGCTGTCGGTCAGCCGCAACACGAGCCACCCCTGCGCGACCCACTGCACCCACGTCCCGGTCCACGACACGACCTGGCCCGCGAAGAACATGCGGTAGTTCTTCACGCGCAGCGAATCGAACGTCCGGGCGAGCGTCACGGCCATGCGGTGGACAAACCGTGCGAGGGCACGGCTATTCCGGGACCGGGGTCAGTCGGCGATGTAGCCCACGTCGGTCACGATCCAGCCGTACGCGTCCGAATCGACGACGGTGATGTTCAGCCCTCCGCCTTCGTAGTAGTAGAAGCAGATGAACTGCAGGCCGTCCTCGGTGCAGCCGGAGAACGTCGCTTGCGCCCGCTGCTGCGCGAACGCCTCGTCGATCGCCGCCTGCGTCGCATAGCCGGACGCCGAAGCCCCGTCCAGCTCCCCCCAGTCCGCGTAGAACGCCTGCGCGGCCTCCTGGGGAGTGTCCTTGCCCGCGGTCGGCCCGGCATAGGGCTCGGCGGTCGCGGGGGCAGCGCTCTCCGCCGGAGCCTCGCTCGCCGGCGGCGGGGTAGTCGCGGCCGGAGTGGAGGTCGCCCGCGCTGCGGGCTCGTCGTCGCCGCCGCACGCGCCGAGCACGACCACGACGGAGGTTGCCGCCGCGAGCAGCTTCTTCATGGCCGGAAGTGTGACTCATCGCGGCGGCGCTTGCAGGGGCGGCCGGATGTGAGGATGCAGCGGTGAGCGAGCGCACCGACGTCGTGGTGGTGGGCGGTGGGATCGTCGGGTCCTGCTGCGGCCTCTTCCTCGCGCGGGCGGGCCTGCGCGTCGCCGTCGTCGAGAAGGACCCCACGTACGAGCGGGCCTCGACGACCCGATCGGCCTCCGCGATCCGCCAGCAATTCCACCTCGGCGTCAACGTCGCGATGTCGCGCTTCGGCTACGAGTTCTACTCGGCGCTCGAAGACGTCGGGTTCGTCGCGCGCGGCTACCTCGTCCTCGCGACGCACGACGCGATCGCGCGGCTGGACGCGGCCCATCGCAACCAGGTCGCGCACGGCGCGCAGGTCGAGCTGCTGGACGAGAGGACGCTGCGCGCTCGGTTCCCGTGGTTGAAGGGGCGCGACGTCGGCGCGGCGACTTTCGGGACCGGGGGCGAAGGGTGGTTCGACCCGGTCGCAGCGCTGGCGCAGGTGCGTTCGGCGGCGACGGAGGCCGGAGCCGTCTACGTCACCGGCGAGGTGAACGGGATCGACCGGCGCGGCGACCGGGTCGAGCGGGTACGGCTGCGGCGGGGGACGGCGATCGAATGCCGGCACATCGTCGTGGCCGCGGGTCCGGGGGCCGCGGCCGTCGCCGCGCTCGCCGGCGTCGAGATCCCGGTCGAGCCCCGCAAGCGCACCGTCTGCGTGTTCCGTCCGCGCGAGCGAATAGAGGACTTCCCGAACCTCGTGGACCCGACGGTCGCCGGACGCGGGCTGTACGTCCGTCCGTACGAAGACCTGTACATGGCCGTGACCGCGCCGCCGCCGGAGCGGGACCCCGCCACGTTCGACCTAGAGCCCGACGTCTACCTGTTCGACGAGGTCATCCGCGACGCCCTGGCGCGGCGCGTGCGCGGCTTCGAGGACGCGGAGCTCGTGCGCGCGTGGGCGGGTCACTACGAGATGAACACGCTCGACCAGAACGCGATCGTCGGCGCTCATCCCGGCGTCGACGGGCTGTGGTTCGCGTGCGGCTTCAGCGGGCACGGCGTGATGCACGCGCCGGCGGCCGGCCGCGGCATCGCCGAGCTCGTCGGCGGTGGGCGCTACGAGACCATCGACCTGTCGCCGTTCTCGTTCGAGCGGATCGCGCGGGGGCGGCGCCTCGATGACGTCCAGCCGAGCGAGGCCCGCGTGGAGACCGCGGGGATCTGAAGCGGCGTCAGGCCGCGTTCGACGCCGACACGAGCAGGTCGAGGCGGCGCCGCGCCTCGCCGGAGTCGACCGATTCCGCCGCCGCCGCCAGGCCCCCCCGCATGTCGGCGGCGCGGCCCGCCGCGACGAGGCCCGCCGCCGCGTTCAGCAGCACGATGTCGCGCTGCGGTCCCGGCGTCCCGTCGAGCACCGACCGGATCGTCGCCGCGTTCTCCTCCGCGGTCCCACCGGCCAGCGCCTCCAGGGGAGACACCGGAAGGCCGAGCTCCTCGGGGTCGATCGACCACCTCCGGACCTCGCCCTCGACGAGCTCGTAGACCTGCGACGGCCCCGACGTCGACAGCTCGTCGAGGCCCTGGTCGCCGTGGAACGCGAGGACGTGCTTGCTGCCGAGCCGCCCGAGCGTGTGGACCATCTTCTCGACCATCCGCGGGTCGGACACCCCGAGCGCCTGCCGCGTCGCCCCCGCCGGGTTCGTGAGGGGGCCGAGGAAGTTGAAGATCGTCGGGACGCCGAGCTCGCGGCGAGTCGCGCCCGCGTGGCGCATCGCGGGATGGAAGACCGGCGCGAAGCAGAACCCGATGCCCGCGCTCTCGATGCACGCGGCGACGCCGTCGGGCGGGAGGTCGATCCGTACCCCCAGCGCCTCGAGCACGTCCGCGGAGCCACAGCGCGACGACGCGGCCCGGTTGCCGTGCTTGGCGACCTTCACCCCTGCGCCCGCGCACACGAGCGCGGCCGCGGTCGAGACGTTGAACGTGCCGCTCCTGTCGCCGCCGGTGCCGCAGGTGTCGAGCAGGTCGCCCCCGACCTCGACCTTCTCCGCGTAGCGCCGCATCGTCCGCACGAGCCCGGCGACCTCGTCGATCGTCTCGCCCTTCGCGCGCAGCGCGACGACGAAGCCGGCGATCTGCGCGGGCGTCGCGGCGCCCTCCATGATCTCCTCCATGCACGCGCCGGCCTCTTCTTCCGACAGCGCGCCGCCGCTCAGGAGACGGGAGATGACCTGCGGCCAGGAGAAGTCGTTCATGACAGCAGCGACGCGAACGTCTTCGCGTAGGCGACCGCACCGTGCTCGAGCTCGGCGAGGTCGATCGACTCGCGTGCGGTGTGCGCGAGCGCGATGTCGCCGGGTCCGCACACGATCACGTCGGCACCTGCCTCGAACAGGAAGCGTGCGTCGGACGCGCCGCGGAAGCCGATGACGTCGACGTCGCGTCCCGTGGTCGTGCGGATCGCGTCCACGGCTGCGGTGACCACCGGCGCGTCCGGCGGGACCTCGAACGGCTCGGCGAAGAACGCGAGGTCGACGTGCGCGTCCACCTCGGCGAAGCGCTTGCGCGCCCGCTCGACCGCTTCCTCGATCCCCTCGACGACCGACTCCTTCGTCTCCCCCGGCACCGAGCGCCTGTCGATCTCGGCGACGCAAGCCGCGGCGATGATGTTCACCTTCTCACCGCCGCGGATTGTGCCGACGCTGATCGTCGGCCCCCCCAGGAGCGGGTGCGACACGTCGGGCAGCGTGTCCTCCAGGTGCAGGAGGATCTCGGCCATGTGCTTGATCGCGTTGACGCCGCGCTCGGGGGCCGAGCCGTGGCCGGCGACCCCGCGCGTGGTGAGGCGGAGCCAGCTCGCGCCGCGTTGGGCACGGACGACGCGCAGCGAGGTCGGCTCGCCGACGATCGCGACGTCCGGCTTCAGGACCTCCTGCTCGACGAGGTATCCGGCCCCCTTGGAGCCCATCGTCTCCTCGTCCGCGACGAGCGCGAGCTCGAGCGTTCCGCGCGGCTCCCATCCCGCGGCACGCAGGATCGACACGGCTTCGAGCGCGGCCACGACCGGGCCCTTCGCGTCGGAGGAGCCGCGGCCGTGCATGCGTCCGTCCTCGATCGCGCCCGAGTACGGGTCGCGCTCCCACAGCGCCGGGTCGCCCGCGGGGACGACGTCGAAGTGCGAGCAGTAGCACAGGGTCGGGCCGCCGGAGCCGCGCCAGCGCGCCACGATGCTCGGCCGCCCCGGCTCCGCCTCGTGCTGCTCCACCTCGAGGCCGAGCTGCTCGCAGAACGCGGCCGTGAGGGCCGCGGCCGCCGCCTCCTCCCCGGGCGGGTTCTCCGACGGAGTCCGCACGAGCTGTTGAAGGCGGTCGACGAGCCGCTCGCGGTCGACGAAGGTCGCGAAATCCGCGCTCACCGGCGCCGATACCTGCCAGACTGTGCGCGATGAACAGCTACCAGGTCTTCCTCGCCGCGGTCCTCGTGACGTGGCCGGTCGTCATCTTCGGGCTGCTGTTCCTGATGAGCCGGATGGAGGACTACGTCAACCGGACCGACGCGGAGACGCCGCAGGAGGCCGGGCTCGAGCCGGTCGAGGGACGTTCCGGCGAGCGGGAGGTCCAGATCAGGTTCGGCGACCAGATCGTCGGAGAGTCGACGAAGTAGCTGCATCGCGGGATCGTATTCGCCTCAGACCTGGGCGATGCACTCGACCTCCACCTCGGCCCCCTTGGGCAGCCCCGCCACCGCGACCGTCGCGCGCGCCGGGGGCTCGTCGCCGAAGAACTCGCCGTAGGCCTCGTTGAACTCGGGGAAGTCGTTCATGTCGATGAGGAAGGCGGTGACCTTGACGACGTCGTCGAGAGTCGCGCCGGCGGCGCGCAGGACCGCGGAGAGGTTCTCCAGGCAGCGCCGCGTCTGGTCGGCGATGCTGCCGCCGATGAGCTCGCCGGTCTGCGGGTCGAGTGGGACCTGACCCGAGCAGAAGACGAAGCCGTTGGAGACGACGGCTTGCGAATACGCCCCGACGGCCGCGGGGGCCTCGGG
>JALZEG010000065.1 GCA_030862185.1 Actinomycetota bacterium | reverse complement strand
GCACCGACTTCGAGTGGAAGACGTGGATCTCGCCGGTCGCGATCTCGTAGGCGACGATCCCGGCACACGACCCGTCGACCACGATCAGGTCGAGGACGAAGAACTCGTCGTAGAACTCGACGCCCTCCTTGTTGCACTGCTGGTAGAGCGTCTGGAGGATCATGTGGCCGGTGCGGTCGGCGGCGTAGCACGCTCGCTTTACCGCGGCCTCGCCGTGGTTGCGGGTGTGCCCGCCGAAGCGGCGCTGGTCGATCTTGCCGTCGGGCGTCCGGTTGAACGGGAGCCCCATGCGCTCGAGCTCGAGCACCGCCTCGACGGCCTCCTTGCACATGATGTCGACCGCGTCCTGGTCGGCGAGGAAGTCCGACCCCTTCACCGTGTCGAAGGCGTGCCACTCCCACGAGTCGTCTTCGACGTTCGCGAGCGCCGCGCACATGCCCCCCTGGGCGGCTCCGGTGTGCGACCTCGTCGGGTAGAGCTTGGAGACGACGGCCGTCTTGCACCGCTTCCCGGCTTCCAGCGCGGCCCGAAGCCCGGCCCCGCCCGCCCCGACTATGACCGCGTCGTACTTGTGGAAACGCGTCACCCGCTCAGCCGCCCACGTTCGGGTCGAACGTCACGATCACGGCCGTGCCCATGACCATCAGGATCGTGGTGGCGACGTAGAGCACGCTCTTGATCGAGATCCTCCACGCGGAGTTGTGGACGTAGTCCTCGACGATGATCCGCAGCCCGTTCGCGCCGTGGAGCAGGCTCAGGAACAGCATCATCCAGTCGAACGTCCTCCAGCCGACGTTGTCCCACCGCTCGGCGACGAAGGCGAAGTTCACGCGCTCGACACCCTCGTCCACGATGTGCATCACGAAGAGGTGGATGAGGACCAGGAAGAGCAGCACGATCCCCGACAGACGCATGAAGAACCACGACCACACCTCGAAGGACGAAGGACGCCTGTCGGCGGAGAAAGCCTTCGGTTTGCGCTTCTTGTAGACCTCTTCGACGGTCGCCATCGGGCCGCATCCTAACGGGCCGCGCCAGGCTCTAGCATTGCAACGTGACCCAAGAACGCCGCACCGATTCCGGCATAGAGATACAGCCGGTCTACGGCCCCCTCGACCACGAGCCGGACCTTGGCGCACCGGGAGAGTGGCCCTTCACGCGCGGGGTCTACAAGGGCATGTACCGGGACCGTCTGTGGACGATGCGCCAGTACGCGGGCTTCGGGAGCGCGGAGGAGACCAACGAACGCTTCCGCTATCTGCTGCGCGCGGGGCAGACTGGACTGTCGGTTGCGTTCGACCTCCCGACGCAGATGGGCTACGACTCCGACCATCCCAAGGCGCAGGCCGAGGTGGGGCGGGTCGGCGTCGCCATCGACTCGCTCGCCGACATGGAGCTGTTGTTCCGCGACATCCCGCTCGGCGAGGTCTCGACGTCGATGACGATCAACGCGACCGCGTCGATCCTCCTGCTGCTCTACGAGCTCGTGGCCGAGAAGCAGGGCGTGGAGGTCTCCCGCATCTCCGGGACGACGCAGAACGACGTCCTCAAGGAGTACGCGGCGCGCGGGACCTACATCTATCCGCCGAAGCCGTCGATGCGGATCATCACCGACCTCTTCGCGTACTGCCGTGACCGGCTCCCGCGCTGGAACACGATCTCGATCTCCGGCTATCACATGCGCGAGGCGGGCTGCACGGCCGCCCAGGAGATCGCGTTCACGATCGCCGACGGCATCGCGTACGTGCAGGCGGCGACCGAGGCCGGTCTCGACGTGGACGACTTCGCGCCGCGCCTGTCGTTCTTCTTCGCCTGCCACATGAACTTCTTCGAGGAGGTGGCGAAGTTCCGGGCCGCGCGGCGTCTGTGGGCGAAGGTCATGAAGGAGCGCTTCGGCGCGCAGGACCCGAAGTCGATGATGCTCCGCTTCCACACCCAGACCGGTGGCGCGACGCTGACCGCGCAACAGCCCGAGAACAACGTCGTGCGGACGGCGCTGGAGGCGCTGGCCGCGGTCCTCGGCGGGACGCAGTCGCTGCACACGAACTCGTTCGACGAGGCCCTGGCGCTGCCGAGCGAGAAGGCCGCGACGATCGCGCTGCGGACGCAGCAGGTCATCGGCTACGAGTCGGGCGTTGCCGACACCGTCGACCCGCTCGCCGGAGGGTGGTTCATCGAGACGCTGACCGACGAGCTCGAGGGCCTCGCTACCGAGTACCTCGAGCGCATCGACGCCATGGGCGGCGCCGTCGAGGCGATCGAGTCGGGCTGGATCAAGCACGAGATCGAGGACGCGGCCTACCGAATCACCCAGGGGATCGAGTCGGGAGAGCGTCCGATCGTCGGCGTCAACGAGTTCGTCGCCGAGACCGAGGGGGATGTCGAGATCCACTCGCTCGACCCCGAGCTGGAACGGCGTCAGGTCGAACGCACGCGCAAGGTGCGGGCCGAGCGCGACCAGGCCGCGGCCGACGCCGCGCTGAAGTCGCTGGAAGAGGCCGCGCGCGGCGACGACAACCTGCTCCACCCGATGCGGGAGGCACTAGCGGCGTACGCGACGCTCGGCGAGGTCTCCGACGTGCTGCGCGAAGTCTTCGGCGAGTACGAGCCGAAGTCTCTGTGATGGCAATTGAGAAAGTCGCCGTCATCGGCGGCACCGGCGAGGAGGGCTTCGGGCTCGCGTTCCGCTGGGCGCGCGCCGGGATCGAGGTCGTGATCGGATCGCGGGACGCGGGCCGGGCGGAAGAGGCGGCCGAGCGGCTGCGCGCTCTGGTGCCCGACGCCGACGTCGCCGGCCTGGAGAACTCCGCGGCCGCGGCGTCGTCTGAGCTCGTGATGGTGACTGTCCCGTTCGGGGGCCAAGCCGCGATCTACCGGTCGATCGCCGAGAGCATCAGGCCGGACTCGGTGGTCGTCGACGGGACGGTGCCGGTCGCGGCCGCGGTGGGTGCGAAGGTCACGCACACGCTGGGGGTGTGGGAAGGGTCGGCCGCCCAGCAGGCCGCCGCGTTGTTGCCGAAGGGCACGAGGACGTGCGCGGCGTTCCACTCCCTGGCGGCGGCCGCGTTGAACGACCCCGACTACACGATGGAGGGCGACGTGCTGGTGTGCGGACCGAAGTCGGCGAAGCCGGTGGTGCAGGAGCTCGTGGAGGCGATCCCGGCGCTGCGCTTCGTGGACGCGGGGCCGCTGGAGAACGCGCGGATAGTCGAGCCGATAACGGCGCTGCTGATCGGGATCAACCACCGCTACGACACCGACCGGAGCGGCATCCGCATAACCGGGATCTAGGCGCTCGCCCGGAGGAGGTACCGGACGAGGCGTTCCATCTCGGCACGCCCTGTGTGCCGCGTCGCCGCCACGGTCAGCACGAGGTCGCGCGCGTAGTCGACCATCAGCACCCGCCCGCCGCGTACCTTCGCGTACGCGATCTCGGTCCCACTCACGGTTCCGGTTTCGAGCTCCTTGCCCGATGCCTCGGCGAATCCGCGCAGGACGCCTTCCCACGTCTCGGGGTCGCGAACGGCGACGTCGCTCAG
>JALZEG010000062.1 GCA_030862185.1 Actinomycetota bacterium | reverse complement strand
AGGCGGCTGTACTCGTAGAGGTCCTGGAACGAGATCTGGACGCCGAAGTCGCGCGCGACGCCGTCGAGGACGACCATCCCGGTGATCGAGGTCCCGCCGAGGTCGAAGTAGTCCGCGGACGCGTCGGGTGGCTCGACCTTGAGCGCCTCGTTCCAGATCCCCGCGAGCGCGCGTTCGGTGTCGGTCGAGAAGCTCCCGGACGGGGCGGCCTCGCGCGTCTCGATGAACGCACGCACCTCGTCGGGCGCGTGGTCCGTACGGTGGTCGCCGAGCGGCCTGCACCAGCAGCGCTCGCGCTGGAACGGATACGTCGGTGCCTCGATGCGCGGGATCGTCCGGCTGGCGTACAAACGCTCCCAGTCGACCGCGACGCCGCGCGCGTAGAGGTCGGCAAGCGCGTGGAGCGCGGAACGTCCGCCGCGCAGCAGCGGCAGCACGTCCGCGTCCGGCCGGACCGCGCGCACGGCGCGGCCGAGGGCGCCGTCGCCGCCCATCTCGAGGAACACGACGTCGGCCCCGAGCCGGTCAACCGCGGCCGCGAGCTTCGCGACGTCGACGTCCGCAGACGGTTGCAGCACCGCGGCATCGCGCGCTGCCTCCTCGACGTCGAGCCCCGCGACCAGCGTCCGGACGGTGAGGTTCCCCGCCCCCGAGCCGAGGACCGACGACTCGGTCAGGCCCAGCGACCGGACCAGCGAGTGGAGCGCCTGGTGCCAGCCGAACAGGCGCAGCCCGGGGGCCGCGCCTTCCGGCATGTGGACCGCCGACCCCACCGGCGAGAGGTGGTCGAGCATGGCCTCGAAGGCCTGCCCCGGCACCTGCTCGTCGCCGGAGAAGAGGAGCGCAAGCGACCGGGCCTCGCGCGGCACCGGCTGCAACGCCTCCGCGCCGAACGCCGTGGCCTCCAGCCACGACACGAGCTCGGCCTTGCTGGCGACGACCGCGGCCGCACGGACCTGATGGTCGTCGCGCCCCCGGTTCAGCGTCGCCGCCACCGTGGCGAGGTCGTGCTCCGTCTCCGCGACGAAGCGCGCGAGGCCGCGGCAGTAGTCGCGCAGCGGGGCCCCCGACTTCGCCGAGACGGTGACGAGCTCGGACGCGTCGGCGGCCGGCACGAGCGCGCGCGGCGGCGCCTCCTCGAGGACCATGTGCACGTTCGTCCCGGCGAGGCTGAAGGAGCTAACGCCGGCACGGCGGGGGTGGCCCGGGGAGGCTTCCCAGTCCGCGCCGCGATCTTCGACCCGCACCGCGTCCTCGAAGTCGATGAGCGGGTTCGGCGACTCGAAGTGCAGCGACGGGAACAGCCGCGCGTGCTTCAGCGACAGGATCGCCTTCACCATCCCGGCGATCCCCGCGGCGTGGTCGAGGTGGCCGACGTTCGTCTTCACCGATCCGATCGCGCAGGGCGCGTCGCGGCCCGTGCCGCGGAACGCCTCCGCGAGGCCCTGCACCTCGATCACGTCGCCGAGCCGCGTCCCGGACCCGTGCGCCTCGACGTATCCGATCGTGGCCGGCTCGACGCCCGCGCGCTCCCACGCCTCGCGGATCACCTCCGCCTGCGCGGCCGGGCTCGGCGCGCTGAGGCCGTTCGAGCGGTAGCCGTTCTGGTTGACCGCGGTCGCCTTGATCACGGCATGGACGTGGTCCCCGTCCTCGAGCGCGTGGCGCAGCAGCTTGAGGACGACGATCGCACCGCCCTCTCCGGCCGCGGTCCCGTCGGCCGCCGCGTCGAATGCCCTGCACTTGCCGCCGGGCGACATGATCTCGGTGAACGCGGCGGTCGTCGACGCCGGCTCGGACAGGACCGTCAGCGCGACGCCGCCGGCGATCGCGACGCGCGCGTCGCCGCCGAGCAGGTCGCGGCACGCGGCGTCGACGGCGACCAGCGACCCGCAGCAGCCGGCGTCCACGACGAGCGACGGCCCGTGGAGGTCCAGCACGTACGAGATGCGCCCCGCCAGGGCGGACGGCGCGTTGCCGAGCAGCTCCAGCGGGTCGACGTCCCTGAACAGCTCGTAGTACTCGGGCCGCGGCGCGCTGAGGAAGACGCCCGTGCGCGTGCCGCGCAACGATGCGAGCGAGTAGCCCGCGTTCTCGACGGCCGCGCAGACGAGCTCGAGCGTGACGCGCTGGTGCGGATCCATGTACTCCGCCTCGCGCAGCGAGATGTTGAAGAACCTGTGGTCGAAGAGGTCGATACGGTCGAGGCACCCGACCGTCGGGTAGTCGAGCGTCGGGTCGATGCTCGTGGTCTCGATCCGCTCCCGCGGCAACGGCCGCACGCTGTCGCGGCCCCCGGCGAGGTTGCGGTAGAGCTCGTCGAGGTCGCGCGCCTCCGGGAAGAGTCCGCTGATCCCGATTACCGCGACGTCCTCGTAGCCCGCCATCGCTCCCCTACAGCTCGAATCCGGCGAGGGCGGCCCCGGAGTCGCCGGCCCCCGTGCGTGCGTCGACCGCCGCGGCCATCGCCGTCACCGTCGGGTGCTCGAAGAGCTCCGCGACCGTCAGCGCGCCGGGGTACAGCTCGTCCAGGCGCTCGAACAGCTCGACGATCTTCAGCGAGTTGCCGCCGACCTCGAAGAACTTGTCGCGGACGCCGACACGGTCCAGCCCCAACACCTCGCCCCACACGCGCGCGGTCTCCTTCTCCGTCGCCGTCGCCGGAGGCACGTACGCCGCGGCGACGTCGGTCGCGACGGAGCGCGGGTCCGGCAGGGCCTTGCGGTCGAGCTTCCCCGCGGACGAGCGCGGCATCTCGTCGAGCTTCAGGAACGCCGCCGGGATCATGTACGACGGGAGCCGCGCCGCGAGGAAGTCGCGCAGCTCCTGCACGCCGGCGCCCGCCGCCGACGTGAAGTAGCACACGAGCCGCGTCGCCCCCGCCGCGTCCCGGTCGGTCACGACGGCCGAGTCGTCGACGCCGGGATGCAGCGCCAGCGCGGCTTCGATCTCACCGGGCTCGATCCGGAACCCACGCACCTTCGCCTGGTCGTCGACGCGTCCGAGGAAGTCGATCTGACCGTCGCGCCGGCGCCGGACGACGTCGCCGGTCCTGTACATCCGCGCTCCCGGCGGCCCGAACGGGTTCGGGACGAACGCGGCCGCGCTGAGGTCCGGGCGCCCCAGGTAGCCGCGCGCGACGCCGGGGCTCCCGATGTGCAGCTCGCCCTTCACGCCCGCAGGCACCTCGTTCAGCGCCGGGTCGAGCACGTACGACTCGGTGTTCGCGAGCCCGTAGCCGATCGGCGGCTTCCCCTCCTCGGTCACGTGGCAGGTGTGCGTGCAGACCGTCACCTCGGTCGGTCCGTACGCGTTGACGAACCTGCGCCCGTGCGCCCAGCGCGCGACGAGATCCGCGGAGCACGCCTCACCGCAGACGATCATCGTCCGCAGGTGCGGAAGCTCCGCGGGACGCATCACCCCCAGCGCGGACGGCGTCGTCAGCAGGTGCGTGACACGGTCGCGCTCGAGGAGGTCGATCAGGCCCGGCCCCGGAAGGAGATCGGCGCGGTCGCGCACGACGAGGGTCCCGCCGAGGAGGAGCGTGGGGAAGATCTCCGAGAACGAGGCGTCGAAGCCGATCGACATGAACTGCAGGAAGCGCGCGTCCTCGGTGACGTCGTAGCGCTCGGCCATCGACTGCACCATCCCGACGACGCCGGACTGCTCGATCATCACCCCCTTCGGGATCCCGGTGGAGCCCGACGTGTAGATGACGTACGCGAGGTCGCGCGGGCCGATCTCGGACGAGGGCGCGCCGGCGGGGGCCGCGGCGAGGTCGTCCGCCGACACCGTCCACACGGGCGGCACGTCGTCGAGCGCGGCGACCGCTGTGGCGAGGCGGTCGCGCTCGCGCTCCCCCGTGAGGAGCAGCGCCGGGCGAAGGTCTTCGAGGATCAGCCGCAACCGCTCCGCGGGCCCGTCGGGATCGAGGGGGACGAACGCGGCCCCCGAGCGCAGGACGCCACAGAGCGCGACGATCATCTCGGCGCTCTTGTCGAAGTAGACGCCGATGCGGCTCTCGCCGCCGAGCCCGGCGTCACGGAGCCTCGTCGCCAGCGCCTTGCTCATGTGGTCGAGCTCGCCGTAGGTCACCGTGCGCCCGGGGCAGTCGAGCGCGACGCGCTCCGGTGTCTCCAGCGCACGCTGCTCGAGGCGCTCGTGCAACAGCGGCGGGTCCACCAGCTCCGGCCGGACGTCGACCCATCGGTGCACGAGACGATCGGTCTCGTCCGGCTCGAGCAGCGCGACGTCGTCGACGCGCGCCTCGGGGTCCCGCGACACCTGCGCGAGGAAGCGGCCGAGGTGCGCGATCAGGGCGTCGACGGTGCCCGCGTCGAAGAGGTCGGTGTTGTAGAGGAAGGCGCCCTCGAGCGCGCCGCCGTTCGGTCGCAGCTCGATCGTGAGGTCGTAGGGCGCCATGTCCTCGGCGAGCGGGTACGGCGTCACCTCGACCCCTCGCAGCGACAGCGGGTCCTCCGGCCCCGTCTGCAGGACGAGCATGACCTGCGCGAGCGGCAGGTGGCTGAGGTCGCGCTCCGGGTTCAGCTCCTCGACGAGCTTCTCGAACGGAAGGTCCTGGTGCGCGTACGCGTCGAGCGCCGTGCGCCGGACGCGGTCGAGGAGCCCGCGGAACGACGGGTTGCCGGAGCAGTCCGTCCGCAGGATCAAGGTGTTGACGAAGAAGCCGATCAGTCCCTCGACCTCCGACCGCCGCCGTCCCGCGACCGGCGTCGCCAGGAGCACGTCCGGCTGCGCCGCGTACCGGTGCAGGACCGCGGCAAGCGCAGCAGTGAGCGCCATGAACGGCGTCGCACCGGTGGCCGCGGCCAGGGCGTTCAATCCCTCCACGACCTCCGCGGCTATCGACACGGGTCTCGTCGCGCCGTCGAAGCTCTGCACCGGGGGACGCGGCCGGTCGGTCGGGAGCCCCAGCAGCGCGGGCGCCCCCGCCAGCGCGTCGCTCCAGTACGCGACCTGCGCGTCGAGCTCGGCCCCCGACAGCCACTCCCGCTGCCACGCGGCGTAGTCGGCATATTGGACCGGCAGCTCCGGAAGGGCGGGCTCGTCTCCGGCCGCGAGCGCGTCGTAGCAGTGCCCGAGCTCACGCAGCAGGATGCCGATCGACCATCCGTCCGACACGATGTGGTGGATCGCGACGACGAGCACGTGGTCGTCCGCGGCGACGCGCAGCAGCCGGAAGCGGACGAGCGGCGGCGTCGCGAGGTGGACCGGCTCGTCGTCGAGCGTCTCGGCCAGCCGGCGCGCCTCGGCCTCGGCGGCGTCGCGGGGAAGGTGCGTCAGGTCGACCGCGGGCACGTCGACCTCGAGCGCCGCGGAGACGATCTGGACGAGCGTGCCGTCACGTATCTCGAAGCGCGTGCGCAGCGTCTCGTGCCGCGCGACAACGCGTGCCACCGCCGCGCGCAGGGCGTCGACGTCCAGGGGGCCGCGGCACCTGACCGCGAACGAGTGCATGTATAGGGGCACGTCGGCGCGCAGGTGCTCGAGCACCCACAGCCGCTCCTGCCCGAACGATGCCTGGAAGGCGTACTCCTCCGCGCCCGCCGTCGCAGCGGTCCGGTCGTCGGAGGAGCTCTTGGTTGAGCTGATCTCTTTCACCACCGGGTCTCGACTCGTTTGCTTTTGGGCGCCGGCCGAGGCCGCCACCCGCCCCAATGCGAGCCGGCGGCCCGCATCCCACACGGCGACCGGTTGCACCTCTTTCTCCGGAGGCCCAGCAGAGTGAGGAGTCTATAATCCCGCCGTGACCAGAAGGGGCGGACGGCAGTGAAACAACCGGTTTCGGCCGTAAAGCCCGTTATCCACGAGTTCGTCGACCGCTTCTTCGGCGACATGCGCCTCGGCGACGACGACGACATGTTCGCAACCGGCTACGTGAACTCCATGTTCGCGATGCAGTTGGTCCAGTTCGTCGAGAGCGAATTCGGCATCACGGTCGAGAGCGAGGACCTCGAGCTCGACAACTTCCGCACGGTCGCCTCCATCGCGTCGTTCGTCGAACGCAAGGTGGGCGCGCCGGCCGTGGCGGGCTGACCGGCTCCGCCTCCTGCTCCGTGCTGACTCCGGCCGAGACCGCTCGCCGCGACGAGTTCCGGTCGTTCGGCCGCTCCGAGATAGCGCCGCGCGCCGCGGCCTTCGACCGCGCGGGAGCCGTGGACGAGGACGCGATCGGGAAGCTCGCGGCCGCGGGATACCTCGGCGCCACGATCTCGACCGAGTTCGGGGGGCCCGGCATGGACGAGGTCACCTACGGCCTGCTGTGCGAGGAGATCGGGGCGGCCTGCTCGTCGACGCGCAGCCTGTTGACCGTCCAGAACATGGTCGCGCGGGCGATCGCGCGCTGGGGGACTCACCCGCAGAGAGAAGAGTGGCTGCCGCGGCTCGCCTCGGGCGAGACGATCGCGGCGTTCTGCCTGACCGAGCCCGGCACCGGCAGCGACGCGGCGTCGGTCGCGTGCTCGTTCGCAGACATGGGCGACGACTGGATCGTCACGGGACACAAGCTGTGGGTGACGTTCGGTCGCCGCGCCGGTGTCTACCTGGTGGTCGGCCGCAGCGACCGCGGTCCGGTCGCGGCCCTCGTGCCGCGGAGCGCGTCGGGAGTGGAGCTCCGTCCGGTCGAGGGCCAGCTCGGGCTGCGGGCCGCGCTGCTCGCGGAGGTGGTACTCGACGGGTGCCGGATCCCCAAGGACCACACGGTCGGGCCGCCGGGGTTCGGTTTCTCCGCCGTCGCCTCCACGGTGCTCGACCAGGGGCGCTACAGCGTCGCGTGGGGCTGCGTGGGGATCGCCCGCGCCTGCCTCGAGGCCGGAGTCGCGTACGCCTCGACGCGCCGGCAGTTCGGGTCCGAGCTGCGCGACCACCAGCTCGTCCGCAGGATGATCACCGACATGATGGTGAGCACCGACGCCGCACGGCTGATGTGCCTGGAGGCGGGGCGTTTGAGGGACTCGTCGGACCCGTCCTCGATCACGGCGACGATGGCCGCGAAGTACTTCGCCGCGACGATCCTGCCGCGTGTCACGAACGACGCGGTGCAGATCCACGGGGCGAACGGCGTCGACCCCGCCTACGGTGTCGAGCGTCACTTCCGGGACGCCAAGATCATGCAGATCATCGAGGGCACCGACCAGATGCACCAGCTGAACCTCGCCGACGTCGCGCTGCGGGAGGCGCGGCCCCGGTGAGCGCGCTCGCGTCGATCGGCCTGTGCCTGCGCGGGACGCCGGTGCGCGTCACGGAGCTCCCCGAGCACGCGGCCCTCGACGAGCCGTCGCGCCACGTCTTCGCCAGCCTCGGCATCGACACCGTGCTCGTCGACGACTCGTCCGGCGCCGCGGACCTCGCGGCGGCGGCCGCGTCGTCTGCGCTCACGGACGCCGGCGTCTCCCCGGCCGACGTCGACGCGCTCGTGGTCGCGCAGGGCCGCGTGCCGGAGTTCCTCATGGCGTCGGAGGCGACGAAGGTGCAGGCACAGCTCGGTGCGTCGCGCGCCACTACGTTCTCGGTCGCGGACCTCGGCTGCGTCTCGATCTCATCGGCGTTCCTGGTCGCCGGCGCTCTGCTCGACTCGAACCCCTCGTGGAACAACGTGCTGATCGCCCACGGCAGCAAGCCGCCGGCGCCGCGGCGCTTCCGCTACCCCGTGACGGTCAACGGCGACGGAGGCGTCGCCGTCGTCGTGACGCGCGACCGGGGGCCGCGGGTGCTCGACGTCGCGATCGAGACGAACGGTGAGTACTGGGACCTTTACCGCGTGGACTTCAAGGACAAGCCGCACCGCGAGTGGGCCGAGGAGTGCAAGAGCCTGAAGACGTACTCGTTCAAGCTCGCGATCGAGAGCCGCAACCGCTTCGCCGCGCTGAACGAGGCGGTGCTGGCGCGCGCGGGGAAGACGGCGGCCGACGTCGACCACTTCATGATGCAGAACCTGTCGTCCGGCGCGTTCCGCTTCTACGAGGAGTTCTTCGGGATCGAGTTCGCCAAGGCGTGCAAGGCGAACCTGGCCCGCTACGGGCACCTCGGCTCGATGGACGTCCCGCTCAACCTCCACACCGCGATCGAGACAGGCGAGGCGGCGCCCGGCGACCTCGTGCTGGTCATGAACAACAGCCCGGTCGCGGCGTGGAGCACGATGCTCGTGGAGATCGCATGACGCGGCCCCCGGTGAAGTGCCTGGTGTGGGACCTGGACGACACGCTGTGGAAGGGGACGCTCCTCGA